>JAITKQ010000116.1 GCA_031278295.1 Spirochaetaceae bacterium
AGGGCCGGAAAGGGGCAAAAAGCACGGCGGGAGGGCCGCGTTCAAAAAAGACCCCGTATCCCGCACCGCCGCGCTAAAGACTAGGGGTTCTGTTGTTTTGTATAAGTGCCATTTAATAAGTCGACGGTAAAACCGCTAAGTACCAGATTATTACCAATCGTGGCCGTGCCGGGGTAGGAAGTCCCGCCACTTGTCAATACTAAAGATGTCCCGTCAAGGGTGTAAGTTCCGGTATTAGGCTGCTGGCCTTGAACAGTAATAGAAACTCCAGTGTTCGAGAAACTTAATGTCACTGTACCACCACCAGTAGGATTCCAGGTTCCGTACAGCTTTGCGTTATCCTTCCCCGCGCCAGGCATGGGCGGCGGGGCTATCCAGCCGCCTTCCGAATGGGTGCAGGCGGCAAAAGCGCCCGCGACAAGCAGCGCGAACAGTAGCGCACCGGTTTTTAATAAATTCTTCATGTTTTTGCCTCCTTAAAGTTTATAGGATAATGTAAGATCAAGCGTAGTACCGTCCAGGATACCGCCGGTAAGGTTTTGTATACCAAAGTTGCCACTCTTCCAGAAGTCACCGGCATAAAACCTCATCGTAGTAAGATCGAAGTAGAAGAGTTTGTCCAGGATGGTATTGAGCCCGCAGCCGACCGAAAGGTTGTCGTTGGGCGCGAACACCAGGCCCAGTCCCAGGTTGTTGGTATTGGCTCCGCCCGCATTGGTAGTCTCCGGTATGTTCCAGGATATACCGCGAAGTTTCCACGCGCCGCCGCCCGCCTCGGGATCGCCGCCGGAGGCGCCCTGTACCAGCGCGTTAAACACGTTCAGTCTGGCGCCGGAATACAGTTTGAACAGCCTGTGCAGCTTTACCTCGATCCCGGCGGAAAGCCCAAAATCAAATTCAAACGTGGTATAGGTCGGGTTTTTGTACTCCTGCCCGCCGCTTTCGCCCGCCGTATCGTCGATCTTCAGGCCCAGCGCGACCGCCGGTTTGAATTTCAGCGTAAGCCTATCGCCGGCAGGGACCGTTTTTGAGTAGCCCCCGCTCAGGAAAACCGCGAAATCACCTTTTTCACTGTAATCATTATCGTTCGTTTTTCCCGAAGTGCCGAAGTTGCCCTGTAGCACCAAATCCCCGGAAACGATTGATGTGTCGTCCGGCGTGTACAGTGTCCCCACCTTCAGGCCCAGTTCCGCCCCGCTGCTTGTTTCGTTCGTTATGTCGTCGCTGACCTTTTTGAAATATGTCGCGGGCCATTTGAATCCGACGCTGACGTGCGGCGAGAGTTTTCCAAAATTGTTGCCCCAGGTCACGGAGGTAACGAAATCCCCCATCGTTTGGGCTTCGGATTTTTCACCGCCCGCGGTATCGTACTCGTCCTCCGTGTCCATTGCTATGTCGAACCTAAGGGCGCCAAAGGAAAGGTTGCCGAGGAGCAGGATCACGTTGTTTTTCCATTTGGATTCGGAGTGGGTGGCGGCGTCATCGCCATCTTTACCGTTGTCATAGCCTTTGCCTTCTACGAAGTTGCCGCCGTAGTAAACGCCGAGGTACAGCGATTTAAGCTGTGTGGCTAAGCCCGCGCCAAAAAAACCCGCGCCCTGGGCCGCGCCGCCGCCAAGAACGGCAAAGGTATTTACCTCGCCGTCGTAGTCGTTTACGCCGAGAAAATCGTCCGCGTAAGAGCTGAAAAGTCCGGCGCTGTACCTGGACTCGACGGATTCTATCTGCCCAGCGTCAAAAGGGAACTCACCGTCAATAATAGGTGATAGGGTATCCGGATCCGGCGACTGGGCCGCCAAGGCTCCCGCGACGGTAAAAGCCGCCGCAAGAGACAGTAAAATTTTTTTCATAAATTATTCTCCTGTTTGTGTAAATTCGAACCTTCCCGACGGAAGGTCCTGCCGCAAGCCGCTACGCGGCTTGCGCGCGGGGAGTTTCGCGGAACGGAACTCCCTGCCTCAAAAAGCCATAAACCACGGGCTGTCCCGCCCGGGTTACCGAAGAAGATGCCGGCCGTCGGCGGCATCCATGCTTCATGTCATAGGCGCCTCCCGTGTATGGGCTCGCCTGCCAAAAAGCGGCGTTTTTTTTCTAAAAAAGGGAGAAGGGCAACGAAAATACGCGTTGGGAATATTCCGCTTTCCGCACCTAGGAGAGTGTACGGTCCATTCTCCCTTTATATTTCCCGCTGATTCCGGCGGAATTCTTTCCCCGGTCTTAGCGTGAAAACCAATGAAAAACGGCCTGGAAAGGCCGGTAAACAGTTTGAAAAAGTATGTATTGTACGGTTTGTTTAGGCTATGACACTGGGGGGGGGGGGGGTACGGAGGCTATCGGTACGGAGGCGTAGCGGATGTCCGCCGCCCCGCGCAGGCCTCTGCCGCCGGGTTTCCGCCAATGATTTTGACATAAATGATAAGTATGACATAGTTTCTATAGTATCCATGAAATAAATTTTTTTGTCAAGCCAAATATTGACGGCCAAATATTGACGGCCAAAACGTTCGCTGAAGGGACAGGGTAGATTACGCTAGATGCCGGCGTGAAGGGTTAATGCCAGGCGGGCCGGTAGAAAGCGGGAACAAAACGGGAAAGAAAAAGCGGGTGAAACAGGCCGGGACAGGGCGGGAAGCGGCCCGCGCCCGGTATATGCCGTCCTTAAGGGCAAACAGGGGAAGCGATCCGTGGGTAAAAAGCGGGACATTTGCGGGCTTATTGCCCGTTTAGCTCCTTTTTTACCCGTACCCTGTAGCTGTTTTTGTTTTTCAAAACCCTTACACCAGGGGGCGGCGGGTGTGTTTTACCAAAACCGCCTTGTTATTTTTACCCGGCCGCTTGCCATGGTTTTGCCGTAATTCATTATAGCATAAGGAATTATCTGCTTTGCTGCGCGGTTTCGGCTTATATAGTTGACTCAGAAAAAATATGAATGTATATTGAATACATGTGCTGGAGCATGGTTTATGATCGTGTTTCAGTTTGCCCCCCGGGTTTCATCACCTCCTTTTCCCGGGGGGTTTTTTTTTACCTTGAGAACTTGCGACTCACAAGATACCGGCAACTTAGCGGATCGCCAACCGGGGTGTTGAACAAGTCTATTTAGAAAAAACTCTCTACGCCCGGTAGCATTTTTCGGACCCGATCGCATGGGGTAAAAGAAGGCTATGGGGGCGCTACCGCGTAGCGGATGTGAGACCCACTGGTGGGCTGGCGGGCGCGTATGCCTATCGCTTTTTGCGGAGTGAAGGCAGAACCCGAAGCCCGCTTTGGGGACGCTACCGCGTAGCGGACTTTAAACCCGCTGGCGGGGCGGGCGGGCTGGCGGGCCCTTGAGTGAAAACCACCGGCGGGGTAGAATGACGGGCATGGGTAAAGAAACAGCGGACGAAACCTGTCCGGTATGCGCCGGCCGTCATGCCCCGGCGGAAATTATTTCCGCGTTGAAGGTATGTCCGTCCTGCGGCTACCATTACCGGATGGAACCGGCTGAACGTATAGGATACATCTGCGATCATGGTTCTTTTGTGGAATTCTCAGGTAACCTAAGTTCGGGGAATCCGATCAAATTTTCGGCCTATGAAGAAAAGTTGTCCGGTGCGGTGGAAAAAGCGCGGATGAAGGATGCCGTCATCACCGGTCTGTGTGAAATCGAAAAAAAACCCGTCGTGCTGGCACTGATGTCGTTCAGTTTTATGGGCGGCTCCATGGGTTCCGTCGTCGGCGAAAAGATCTGCCAGGCCATGCTAAAAAGCGTAAAAGAAGGCTTGCCCCTCATTGTCTACACAACGTCGGGGGGCGCCCGTATGCAGGAAGGCATCTTTTCACTGATGCAGATGGCAAAGACGGCAAGCGCCGCGGCTGAAATGGACAAGGCTGGCGTACCGTTTTTTACCGTGCTGTGCGATCCAACAACCGGCGGTGTTACCGCGTCTTTCGCGATGCTGGCGGACCTGATCATAGCCGAGCCGGGGGCGCTTATAGGCTTTGCCGGTCCGCGTGTGATAGAGGGCACGATCCGCGCGAAACTGCCGGAAGGCTTCCAGCGCGCGGAATTCCAGCAGGATAAGGGTTTTGTCGATCTTATAGCCCCGCGCGGTGAACAGCGCCGCGTCCTCTCGGCCCTGCTGGATCTTCATAGATGCAAGGCCCAAGGATAAAGTATAGTGAACACCGAAATCATACGCCAAAAACTTGATGAATTAAAACAGATTGCCAAAGAAGGCGGCTTGGATCTGAGCCGGGAAATAGACGTATTGGAAGCGAAGATCAGGGAAGGTTCGGAAAACGAAACCGTCTGGCGGCGGGTAGAACTTGCCCGTCACCCCGATCGTCCCAACTCGATGGACTATATAGAACGTATATTCGATGGATTCATGGAACTGCACGGCGACAGGGCCTTTGGCGATGATCCGGCCATCATAGGGGGGCTTGCCTTTTTTGAGGGCCGCCCGGTCACGATTATCGCGAATCAGAAGGGCCGGACACTCAAGGATAACATGTTCCGCAACCACGGAATGGGCAACCCGGAGGGGTACCGCAAGGCGCTACGCCTTGCGAAGCAGGCCGAAAAATTCCACCGCCCGGTAATCACCTTTGTGGACACGGCTGGCGCTTACCCCGGACTTGGTGCGGAAGAACGCGGCATTGGCGAGGCGATAGCCCGCAACCTCCGTGATTTTAGCCAGCTTAGGACACCGGTAATCTGCTTGATCATAGGGGAGGGCGGCTCCGGCGGCGCACTCGGTATCGGAATCGGCGATAAGGTTTATATGCTTGAAAACGCCATCTATTCCGTGATCAGCCCGGAAGGTTGCGCGTCCATACTGCTTCACGATTCCACAAAGGCAAAGGAGGCGGCCGCCATGCTGAGGATGACAAGCACGGACCTGATGGATTTCGGCATCATAAACGGCGTGGTAGCGGAGACGGAAGGCGGCGCGCAGAACGATCCCGATTTCAGCGCGGCCCTTATAAAAGATGTGTTAAGGCGCGACCTCGATCACCTGTGCGGCCGTTCACCCACCGTTCTGGTACGCTACCGCAACCAAAAAATCCGCAAATTCGGCCACTGGAATCCTTAGTACCTAAGCTCTCAAATTCAATCCGGAAATGTCAGGGCATTTGACAGAGACTCACTACGCGCGGGGTAATTCCGGTACCAAAGCATACTCTTTGGTTTCAGGCAGGCAACAATTACCTGTTTGCAGAAGCCGGTGAGATAATACAGGTACGTCCTCCCTATTTTTTTAACGGGCCCGTGTGGGCGTAATCTTTTTAATGACAGCGCGGCGGGCGGG
>JAITKQ010000089.1 GCA_031278295.1 Spirochaetaceae bacterium
GGTCTCCGGTAATTTTACATTTACCATTCGAGCCTGTTCCAAAACAAATCGACTGTGCGCTAAACGGACCCGTCATAACCGGGGGCACGGTGCGAAGCTCCGGTTTGATGGAACAGGACGGGGCCCTTGTCCTTGTAGTTTTTGTGGCTTAGAAGCCATAAGCTAAAGCCTTGCAAAACTACGTTTTTTAAAGGTTGCCGGGCAAGCAAAGCTTGTCTCTCCAAAACTGAAGTTTTGGAACAGCCTCTGTCCATCATTGGCGAAAGAGCCGTTGTGCACGAAACGCGGGGATTGGAGGGGTGCGAAGCGTTCGCGCGTGGCGTTCGCGCGTGGCGTTCGCGCAGCGAATGGAGGGGCAACCCAAAGGGGTTGCCTTGCGGAACCCTGCAAAGCCCGGTTTCCGGCAGGGCCGGAAATGCGCCCAAATCACCTGAGTCTGTTCCCTGAAATACCCCCCCCCCCCCCGCCTACAGCCGCGAATGCCTACCGCCTTTTGCGGAGCGACGGCACGGCGTAAAACCCGCCTTCGGGACGCTACCGCGTAGCGGATGTGAGGCCCGCTGGCGGGCGGGGGCGTCATTCGCGGTCCCTGAAACATCAAACCACCCCCCGCTTACAGCCGCGAATGCCTACCGCCTATTTCGGACCCGAGGGCAGAACCCGAAGCCCGCCTTCGGGACGCTACCGCGTAGCGGATGTTAAGCCCGCTGGCGGGCGCGTATGCCAAGCGCCCCCCTTCAGACCAGACGGCACGACGTAAAACCCGCTTTGGGGACGCTACCGCGTAGCGGACTTTAAACCCACTGGTGGGCGCGTAGCGGACTTTAAACCCGCTGGCGGGGCGGGCGCGTATGCAAGCCGCCCCCTTCGGACCCGAGGGCAGAACCCGAACCCCGCCTTCAGGACGCTACCGCGTAGCGGACTTTAAACCCACTGGTGGGACTATTGATTCGGAAAAATCCCCCTGTTATACTGATTCGGTCATCGGGGAATTAGCTCAGATGGTAGAGCGATAGGTTCGCAATCTATAGGTCAGGGGTTCGAATCCCCTATTCTCCAGTATCCACGGATGATTTTATACAAAAATGTTACAAAACGCTACGGTGCGCTTAGCGCTGTATCGGACTTTTCGCTTGAAATAGAACGGGGCGAATTTTTCGGACTTTTGGGGCCCAACGGCGCGGGGAAGACGACACTGTTACGTATGACAAGCACACTTACGGCCCCCAGCGCGGGCTTCATCAGCATAGACGGGGTGCGTATCGACAGGAATTTGACCTGTGCAAAGCGGCGGCTGGGGGTTGTACCCCAGTATTCCAACCTTGAAAACGAGCTTTCCGCCCTACAAAACCTTGAATACCACGGCAGACTCTACGGGCTTCCAGCGGGGAAACTACGGCGGCGTTCGGAAGAGTTGCTCGAATTCGCCGGACTCTCCGGCAGGAAAAACGACAAGGCCAAGACTTTTTCCGGCGGGATGCGGCGCAAACTGATGATAGTGAAGGCGCTGATGCACGAGCCGGACATCCTTCTGCTGGACGAGACAAGCGCCGCCCTTGACGCGACCTGGCGCAGGCGCATCTGGGATCTGCTAAGGGAACTTCACAAACAGGGTCTGACGATACTACTTACGACTCACTACATGGAGGAGGCGCAGACGCTTTGTTCAAGGCTCGGCATGATAGACAGCGGCACGTTGAGGCGGACCGGGACGTCGGAGGAAATCATCAGGGAGGCCGGAAATTTCGTGCTGGAATACTTTGAGAACGGCGAAACGACGCGACACTTTTTTGACAGCCGTGCGGACGCTTTGGCGGGCGCGTCACGGGGGCTAAACGAATTCAAGGTACGGGAAGCGAATCTGGAGGATGCATTCATAAGACTGACTCAAAAAAGGTTTAGGGACTAGGGAAAGGCATAACATGGCGCAGTTTATATCGATACTTTGGAGGGAATGGGTACTGTTCAGGGGCAAAATCCTTGATATAACCTTGGGTGCGCTGACGGGCCCCTTGCTGTACCTTATCGCGTTCGGCTGGGGGCTGGGCGGCGCTTTCATGGTTGACGGCGTTCCGTACATCGCCTTCGTGATGCCCGGCATAATCGCGATGAACGGCATGACGCAGGGATTCAGCGTGATAGCCAACGACATCAACATGGCCCGAATCTACCAAAAGACCTTTGAAACGGTGATGATAAGCCCGATCAGTATGCCGGTTTTTACATTTGCGAGAATCACGGCGAATGTACTACGCTGCCTTTACAGCGCCGCGCTTATCGTGGCGGCCTCGTTTCTGTTCCGCGCCCGCCTGAGTGTTGACTGGTACTTTTTGCTACTACTCACCCTTAACTGCGCCGTATTCTCGACCATGGGCTTTATAGCCGGGCTACTGATCGATTCACACGCGGACATGGCGAAAACCTCAAATTTTATAATAACCCCGATGGCCTTCCTCTGCGGCACCTTCTTCCCGCCGGACCGTTTTCCCGTGATTCTAAGAAATATAATCGGGGTACTACCCCTCACCCAGACGGTGAGGGGTATGCGCTCAGGCGGCCTGGTTCCCCCGCTGGCGCTGCTTGCCTGGCTTGCGCTACTACTGCCCGCCGCCGTGTTACTCTGCAAAAGGGCGGAGTGAGGGCGGCCCTCTACTTGTGGAAACGTGCGACATACATTGGCCCCATGCCGCCGTCCGCGTCAGGCAGGATGAGCCTGCCGTATTCCGTACCCTCGCCTCCGCAAAAATCCGGCATATCCGGTACGATCCTGCCGCCGAACTTTGCCAGCAAACGCGCCGCCACACCGTCATTTTCTTCAAAAGAAAGCGCGCAGGTTGAGTACACGAGGCAGCCGCCTTCCTTCAACAGAAGGAAGGCGGCTGCCAGCAGCGCCCACTGCCTTTTCGCAAGGAAACGGGGACGGGCCGGCGTCCACCTTGCCAGGTATTTTTCGTTTGAGAGCACGTGGCGTTCACTGGAACAGGGGGCGTCAAGCAGGATACCGTCAAAACGTCCGTGTTCCCTCTTTTTTGCGGCGATGGCGGCGGCGTCAAAGCCGGATACGCTGACTCTGCCCCTCGTTTCCCCGTCAAGGCACCCGTTGAGTACGTTAACAAGGCGTCTCCGGCGGGCGGAGGAAGGTTCATTTGCGACAATTTTTACCGTCGGGGCACTTTCCGACGCAAGGACAAGCGTTTTACCACCCGGCGCGGCGCAGGCGTCCAGCAACAACCCCTTGTGGGGCGTCCGCAGCGAACGGGCCGCAAGCACGGAAGCATGATCCATCAGGTAGGGGCACCCCGTCCCGGTCGTATACGGCAAGCGCTCTGCCGGCTTCAGCAGGGCGGCTTTGAGTCCGTCCCAGCGGCTACCGTACAGGGCGCGGTAGTAAGCGTCAAATTCTTTTTCACCGACACCGCCGGAGGTTTTCACGCGATGTCCCCTTGAATGGCGAGGGCCGGGCATACTCAGGACGGGCGGAAACATTTTGCGGTTTCCAGCGCGGCGAGGGCGGCGACACAGGCCGTTTCTGTACGGAGGGCGCGGCTGCCTAGGGACAGGCGTCTGAAACCGGCCTGGTCAAGTTGCAGACGCTCCCGCCCGGACCAGCCGCGTTCAGGGCCTATGGCAAGCGTAAGCGGCCCTGCGGCAGGCGGCGCGTCGCCAAAACAGCCGTCCGGATCAACGTTATCACAGGCGATGAGGCCCCTTCCGCCGTCCGACACTTCCGGCAAGGCCTTTTCCAGCCAGTCCTTTAACGAAAAAAACACCTCAAGACGGGGCAGCATCGTATCCCGTGCCTGAACCGCCCCTTCGAGCAGCGCCGCCCGTGCCCCGCCGTCCGACAGCAACCTTGTTTTAAGATAATTTCTGTCACCAAGCTCGCAACCGGCAAGGTGTATTGCGCCGACACCCATATTTGAAAGGTCACGCAGCAGGCGGCGGGTCTGTATCGGGCGCGGGAAGCCGACGAGCATCGTTACGTCCAGGCGCGGCGGCGGGTCTTCCGTCAGGTTTAGGGAAAAAAACAGGTCCCCATCCTCGTTAAACGCCTCAATGCGGCCTTTACCGCGCTTAGCGCCCAGAATTCCCGCGTCAAATTCGTCCCCCGCCTTTTTGTGCAAGGTTTTTACCAGGTGTACGGCGCGGGCATCACGTTTTTTTAGCGGAAGGGCGGCCTCGTTTTCTTCAAAAAGGATCAGATTCACCTATCCATGCTACCCGGCCGCCGCATAAAAAAAAAGGGCGGTCGCTTAAGGGGGCCGCGTCCTTATGCCTCTTTTTAAACGGGGGGGATTCGGGCGGTTCCGGCGCCGTGTTAGCTGTAGTACGACAGTTTTTTTTCGGCGCGGATAAATACAAAGGATACGGCCCAATTCATGATGAAGTAAAATACACCTGCGGCGAATATCGGCATTGTTGAGAATTCACGGGCGGCGGCGTTTTGCGCGGCGTGAAAGAGTTCCGCAACGCCGATAACCTGTGCGAGCGCGGTATCTTTTACAAGCGTGATCACCTCGTTGCCGGAGGCGGGCAGTATCCGCTTTACCACCTGCGGCAAAATAATGCGGTTGAAGGCCTGCCTGTTCGTGAATCCAAGTACTTTTGCGGCCTCGTACTGTCCTTTTGGTATGGATTCGATGCCGCCGCGGTAAATCTCGGCAAAGTAAGCGGCATAATTCAATACAAACGCTATCACCACCGCCGTAAACCGGTTGTACGACAAAACAAATTTGACGGATGCCCAGAAATTCCCGGAAACCACGAAGGGTGAAAACGTATTGTACAAAAACATATAAAAATGTTTTGGGGCGAAATAGATAAATATAAGTTGCAGGATGAGCGGCGTTCCCCGCATTATCAAAAGGTAGATGTTTATTATGCCGCTCAGTCCCCGATTCTTTGATATGCGTGCAAGGGCTATGGGCATGGCAAGCGGCAGTGAAAACACAAGCGTAAGAAAAAAAATCCCCAAAGAAACAAGGGCGCCTTTTGCCAGAAAATACATGATCAACAACATGCTCCGCGGCTTCCCGAACCAGGGCGGCGAGCGGCGGCAGGGGCGGCGGACGCGGGGTGCGGTCCGGGGCTATTTTCATATTTTATTCATACAACATTACTGAATATTTTGTAAGGGACAAGGCGGGGTCTGACCCCACACCCTCCCTCACTGTGTCAGAATGACATGGTCAAAATGACACAAAGAATTTTTTTTTTACGAATTTCGTCAAAAAAGACAAAAACAGCTTGTGCCCCCCCCCCCCCCCCTGCGCTATAATGTAGTATAGCAAAAAGAGGAAACCCCGGCAAAGCGCTATTCTTGGACGAAGACGCCGCGCCGGGGCCGTTAAAAGCGTATTAAGCGTAACCG
>JAITKQ010000125.1 GCA_031278295.1 Spirochaetaceae bacterium
GAATGGCGGGGTATTGAAGATTTCTCCTTGAAATCTTGCGTATGTGGGGGAACAAATCCCCCACACCCCCAGTTTTGCGCCCTAAAGGGCGGGGAATTAACCCCTTTAGAGATTAAAAAAATGAAAGGTTTAAAATGAACCTCGCCGTCCTGAAGTCGCAAACAAGGCAAGCGGCGGGGTATTTTTTGTAAGCGTTACATTATTTACGAGGGCGATTTCTGTAAGGCAAGCCGCACGGCTTGCCTCTGTCGGTGGAGGTTTTACTACCGGGTCATTCGCTACTACCGCTCCACCGTCTGACCGGAAACATCCCGATACTTTCTGTTTTACCTTTGCTATCCTAGAATCCCTCTCCGCCCGGTTGTTGTCAAAGGGCACCCGGAAATCATACGTAAACCGCAGATATTCCTCCTTGTACCCCTCAAGCCGTTCCAACAACATCCCCCCCCCCCCCCAACAGGCTTCCCCCGCTCAAAAACAAAGCGGAAGCATTTAACATGGGGGGGGGGGGGGTATTATGTGCCTGGCGTGGCTTTTGGGGAAGATGGTTCGCGGCTTAAGAAGGAGAAAGTACCGGAAACATGGAGATAATGAGGAAGCCGGGGATGACGCTTACCATGTCAGACACGAAAAGCAGCGTCATTGGCAGGAGAAAACAGATAGCGTGGTCAAATGGGTATCTTGGGCGGCTGTTCTTTCAATCCTGATTAGCCTCTGATTCGCCCCAATTTATATGCGCTCGCCCTGCGGGGCGCGGACGGCGCGGACGTATAGCCTACTGCTGGTACCTTAAACCTATATTTGCGCCGAGTTCAAAGTGAATAATATCCGCCATCAAGGCCATTTCCAGACGGAAGCCGCTGTCGAAATTGAAGCTGACGCCCCCGTGCAAGTTCAGGTTCACGCCGAACTTGTCGATCCAGCCCGTAATGCCCTCGTTGGTCACCTCAAAGCTGATATCGTTTTCGGAAGTATCGTTGAGGATTTCGGCAAAATCGTTACGGGCCTTGTCGTTCAAGTCTTCAAGGTTTTGGGAGTTACCGCCACTTTCAATCTTAATATCGGAGCCGCTTCCCGCTAGCTGGTAGCCTGTTTTTGTCAGGGCGGCCCCCAGTCGGACTCCGCCGAATAGGTTAAAGCGCGGTTCCCAGAATTTCTTGGCAACCTGGAGCTTCGCGTCAAAAACCCATGCCTCCCAGACAGGCCCTATCGTGGCGTCGCCGGAGGTAACTAGCTTAATACCATTCCCCGCATCCAACTCCAAGTCTGATTTTGACCGTAGCCCGCCTGTAACGCGGCTGACCTCAAAACCAAGCGATACGGAAGGCCTGAGGCCCCAGTCGCGCATCAGTTCCAGGCGAAAATCAAGGCCGTAAAGAACAGCCTCGTAGCTAATGTCTTCCTTGAAAATAGGCAGGTAAGGCAGCCAGCCCCATTTAATCCCGATGTCAAACGGCAGCGTCCTAAATCCACCGATTCGGGCGTTGGCAACATAGGTAGGCATTAACTGTTTATCCATGAACCCTTCGTTGGCCTGGTAGTCGAAATTCCTAAGCAAGCTATTCAACTTGTCCAGTTTTAAGGTGTTAGCGCCGGCGGTGATTCCAAATCCCCAATGCGGGGTTATGTCGATAAGTTGACCGATATAGGCATCCGCCCAGTCAAGACCGATAGACGCCATAAACGGGAGGGCGCCCGATATATCATTTGCAAATTCATCAAGATCGTCCGCAATATCACCCATAAGCACCGATGGCGTCTGTGCAAAACCCTGTGCTGCTTTGACAAGAAAAAGGCTTGTTACGGCTGCCGTAGCCAATAAACGTCTAAATTTCATATAAATTCCTTTAACAGCTAAGCTACATTTCTTTATCGGATATTTTAACGCGCAATTCAATTATTATTCGCGGGAGGGACTGCCGGGCAACGTGCGCGCGCTACGGCGGGGCGCTTCCTCGATAGTAGATGGCAAGTTTACCATAAACGAAACACTGATAGGTAAGATAGGGGACGACAAAAAATATACCTTTGGGCAAGCTTCGAAAAATATAAAAATATAATTTGATGCTTACCAAAGATGATGGGACAACAAAGTACTTCCAACCCTTTCCGAGGCTGTCTCTAAGGCCGAGTCGGGGGACACCATACACGTAATGTCGGATATTTCTGTAGACAGCCTGATTACTATAAAAGAGAAAGAGATAAGCTTACGGGCGTACAGCGGGACAGCGGGGACGTGATGATCAGGTTTCCGCTTGGACGGCGCGTGAACCGTTTCCTTATCCGGCCATGCGGCCTGGTTTTGACCCTCATTTTGCGGGCGCAAAAAAATTTTCAGGCGGCGTTTAAACAGGCTGCCGATGATCATTATAATGCCTTTTAAAACGGTTTTTTTTAAATTTAGCCGCCGCGTTGTCTATGTTTTTTTTGCCGCGGCATCCGTCCTGCCGCTCCACGCCGGCAACGAGGTGAATATACCCGTGCCGGATACCCGGGTTTTCGGAAGACCTCTACGGCAAAACCCTCTGCCGCCGCCTGCCCGTATACTGAGGCAACAGCAGGACCGGCTGCGCTTCCCGGTGATCCCCGCAATTTACGGGATAGATAAGCCGCTAACCGAAACCTACATCAAACGCTATTCCGCCCCGTCCGGGCTTAAATGGATAAGCTCCGTTATGAAAAACGCGGAGCCTTACCTGTCGTTCATCCGTAACGAGGTCGAAAGGCGCGGGCTTCCGCCTGAGTTGCTGTACCTGCCCGTAGTGGAATCAGGTTATACCGGCACGGCGCGAAGCTCCTCCGGGGCGGCAGGTCTATGGCAGTTTATGAGGAACAGCGTAAAGCCGTACATGACGATCGACGAACACCTTGACGAACGCATGGATTTTTGGAAATCAACGCATGGGGCCCTGTCGAAACTTGAGGAAAACCAGTGTACTTACGATGACTGGGCGCTGTCGCTCGCCGCCTACAACTCAGGGGCCGGCGCTGTAAACAGGCTGATTAAACAGACGGGCATAAGGGATTACTGGATTCTGGCGGAAAAAAAACACCTTAAAAACGAAACTATCCAGTATGTACCGAAACTGATAGCGATAAGCTGGATAGTGTCAAACCCCCGCAAATTCGGCCTTGATATTTCATGGAAACCATTGCGGGTGGAGTGGGCGCGACTGCCGCTTGACCGTGAGCTTGACCTTCGCGTACTGGCGGAGCATACCGGCCTCAACAGGGACGAGTTGGTAAAGATGAACAGAGAACTGTACGGTTATGTTACGCCACCCTCCGGCTATATGCTCAAGGTCAGAAAATCCGATGTGGAAGCGGTTCAGGCCGTTATGGACAACAGGGAAATAAAACTTGTCAACAGCTATTCCTATAAGGTTAAATCCGGCGATACACTTTCCGCCCTCGCGGTGCGCTACGGCGTCAGCTTGAATCAAATTTTATCCCAAAACCCCGGCATAGATCCCGAGTTTCTAAAGGTAGGCAGTACCATAAACATACCCGCGCTGAAAGATCCGGTATCGTACACGGAAGCGCCGGATGAGGGGGAAAAACAAAGCTCCCGATGGGCCGCCGTATGGACGGTGCAAAAGGGGGATACGCTTTGGTCCATCGCCAGGCGTCACGACATCAAGCCCGAAACGCTGGCAAAGGTCAACGGGCTGCTGCTTTCCGACACCCTTAAAATAGGCACGCGGCTAAAAGTCCCGTAAGGAAGCGCCGGTTTATGCGAATGCGCCCCAAGTCCAGCCGGCGCTGCTTTAGCGAATGCCAACATAGCACAGCAACTTGTCCGTCTGCCGCGAAGCTTTGCTTCTGTAGCGGTTTGCCGCCGCAGCCTTTGGCGTTGAAGGCGCGAATCGGTAATTTTACATACCGGTCTATCATTGCCGAAAAAACGGTCGTGTACGGAATGCGCAAGGGATTGGAGGGGCGCGAAGCGTTCGCGCGAAGCGTTCCCGCAGGGAATGGAGCGATAGCGGAACCCCGCAAAGCCCGGTTTCCGGCACGAAGTGCCGGAAATGCGCCC
>JAITKQ010000120.1 GCA_031278295.1 Spirochaetaceae bacterium
GATGTGAGACCCACTGGTGGGCGCGTAGCGTTCCCGTAGGGAATGTAGCGGAGCGGAACCCCGCAAAGCCCGGTTTCCGGCAGGGCCGGAAATGCGCCCAAAAACATCAAACCACCCCCTGCTTACAGCCGCGTATGCCTATCGCCTCCTTCGGACCCGAGGGCAGAACCCGAAGCCCGCCTCCGGTACGCTACCGCATAGCGGACTTTAAACCCACTGGCGGGGCGGGGCGGGGCGGGCAACTTGATCAATAATGTCCAAAAGGGCTAAGGTAAACGACCGAGTCTATTCCAAAACTTCAGTTTTGGGGAGACAAGCTTTGCTTGCCCGGCAAGCTTTTAAGCCGCAAAAACCGCAAGCATGAGGTATGGCACCGGATGAAAAAACTTGGATTCGGGATGATGAGACTCCCTTTAAAAAACGCGCTCGACCGCGCGGATGTTGACGTGGAAATGACCGCGGAAATGGCGGATTATTTTATTGCTAAAGGATTTAACTATTTTGACACGGCGTATATCTACCATTTGGGAAACAGCGAGGCCGTGTTCAAAAAGGCGGTGGCGGAACGGCATCCGCGGGAGACCTTTGTGATCGCGGATAAAATGCCCGTGTGGCTGGTAAAGGAATCCGCCGATTACCAAAAGTTTTTTGATGAACAGCTTGGGCGCTGCGGCCTTGGGTACTTTGATTACTACCTTTTGCACAACCTGGGCGTGGATAGTTACGCGGAAACGCTGAAACACGGGGGTTTTGAATTCATAAAAAAACTGAAAGCGGAGGGGAAGGCCCGGCATATCGGTTTTTCCTTTCATGACAAAGCCGAACTGTTGGACAAAATCCTGACCGGACAGGGCGGTCTGGACTTTGTACAATTGCAAATAAATTACATTGATTGGGACAACGAAGGCATTCAATCCCGCAAGTGCCATGAGGTCGCGGTAAAACACGGGATTCCGGTCATTGTGATGGAACCGGTGAAAGGCGGGAGCCTTGCTTTGGTACCCGGCGCGGCGGAAAATCTTTTTAAAGGGTATGACGGGGGCGCAAGCGCCGCGTCCTGGGCCATCCGCTTTGCCGCTTCCCTGAAAAATGTGATTGTTGTACTGAGCGGCATGAGCACGCCCGCTCAAATGACGGACAATACGGGTTATATGCGGGACTTCAGGCCGCTTAACGATGATGAACGGGCGATCATCAAACAGGCAAGCGATCTGATCAACAAAAATACCGCGATACCCTGTACCGGATGCGGGTACTGTCTGGAAGGCTGTCCGCAAAAGATAGCGATCCCACAGTACTTCTCGCTCTACAACAATCAAAAACAGTTCGGGCTTACAGCCTCCCAGACGGTCTACTATACCAATTTGGCAGCGGGCGGGCATGGAAAGGCCTCTGGCTGCGTCGGCTGCGGGCAATGCGAGGAACACTGTCCCCAGCGCATCGCCGTTACGGAGCTGCTCAAGGAAGTTGCCGGTGTTTTTGAGAAAGCCGGATGATTCGGGGTATCAGGCCGGAATTTACTTCCGGTACTGTCCGGCGCGGCGTTACGATCCTGTTGGCGCGGTTGGCGGCTTTTTTGACCTTACATTTTTGATGGGGCAACGCGGGCGGAGAGTCAGGGCGGCGCTTGAAAATTATTGAGAATTGTATAAAAATACAAGAGCCCATAGTTTATGGGGGATGTTTCCGGAACGTGGTGTGCCGGGAATATAAAAAAATTCTTACTGTTTCAAAAGAGGTAAAACATGAAAAAGGTTTTCAAAATTTTTGCTGTCACGGTGTCTGTGGTATCCCTGCTTATGGCCGCGGGTTGCTCGAAAAAAGGAGGAGCGGATACGATCAAGATTGGCGTTTACGAGCCGCTTACCGGCGCGAACGCGGGCGGCGGCGCGATAGAGCTGGAAGGCATCAGGCTAGCCAACAAGCTGTATCCGGAGGTTAAGGTGGGGGACAAGACGTACAGGGTTCAGCTTGCCGTCGCGGACAACAAGTCGGACAAGGTGGAGGCGGCAAACGCGGTCCAGCGGCTTATCACCAACGACAAGGTGGCCTTGATACTCGGCTCGTGGGGATCATCGCTTTCGATAGCGGGCGGAGAGGTGGCGAAAGACGCCGGTATACCGGTGATCGGGCTTTCATGTACAAACCCGCTTGTTACGGCCGGTAACGATTGGTACTTCCGCGTATGCTTTATCGACCCGTTCCAGGGGACGGTGATGGCGAACTATGCGTACAGCGATCTTGGCGCCAGAAACGCCGTGATCGTAAGGGAGATTTCCAACGATTATTCCGTCGGGCTTGCCAAATACTTTACCGACAGATTCATCGAGTTAACCGGCGACCCCAACGCGATTCTTACGACAATAGACTACAACACGGGGGATCAGGATTTTTCGGCCCAGCTTACGCAGGTCAAGGCCCTCAACGCCAGCGTTGTGTTCGCTCCCGGTAATTTTACCGAGTCCGCCCTTGTGATTCAGCAGGCGCGCGACCTTGGTCTTAATGTGCCGTTCATAGGCGGCGATACCTGGGAGACGCCGGAATTCGTGGACGTAGGTTCCGACCGCGTGGAAGGCGCCGTGTTCTCGACCTTCTACGATTCGAGCGTGGCCTCCAACCCCGTTGCCGAAACCCTACTTACCGAGTACAAGGCCGCGTACAGCAAGGAGCCCGCCGCCGTAACCGCGCTTGGCTTTGACGGCTACCTCCTCGCGCTGGACGCGATAAAACGCGCCGGTTCAACAGACCCGGCGGCGATACGGGACGCGATAGCGGCGACCAGCGGTTTTCTAGGCGCTACAGGCGAGGTAACACTTGACGAAAACGGGGACGCGACAAAATCGGCCTTCATAAAAGAAGTCCAGTCCGGGAAATTCGTGTTCAAAACCATTATCGCTCCATAGCGAATGACCGGCAGCCTGCTTTTACAGCATATTTCAAACGCCCTCTCGCTAGGCAGCCTTTACGCGCTCATCGCCATTGGGTATACGATGGTGTACGGGATACTCAGGCTTATCAACTTTGCCCACGGCGATGTGTTCATGCTAGGGGGCTACATCTCGTTCTACTGCACGACCATTTTTTTTATGCCTTGGTGGGCGGGCTTCATCGTCGCGCTTGGCCTTACCGGGATTTTTGGCATAGGGCTTGAACGGATCGCGTACAAGCCGCTTCGTTCCTCCCCCAAAATCTCGATAATGATCAGCGCCATAGGCGCGTCGTTCCTGATGGAAAACCTTGCCACGGTGATCTTTGGCGGCAGGCCGAAGGGCTTTAGCATCCCCGGTATATTCAACCACTCGGTAAGGCTTGGCCCGGTGAGCGTCTCGGCGGTAAGCCTTGTGATACCGGTGCTGACCGCCTTTTTGCTTGCCGCGCTGCTACTCGTCGTGCATAAAACAAAGACGGGTATGGCGATGCGCGCCCTGTCTACGGACCTCAGCGCGGCGCGGCTGATGGCGATAGACGTAAACAAAATAGTTTCGTTCACGTTTGGCGTGGGCTCCGTGCTTGCCGCGATAGGCGGGGTGATGTGGGCGACAAAGTACCCCCAACTCAACCCTACGATGGGCATGATGCCCGGGCTCAAATGCTTCATAGCCGCGGTTATAGGCGGCATAGGGAACATATCCGGCGCCGTGCTGGGCGGGCTCCTGCTCGGCTTCATAGAAATCATGACGATAGCGTTTCTCCCGACACTGACCGGTTACCGCGACGCGTTCGCGTTCATCATGCTGATAATCGTTTTGATGGTCAGACCCTCCGGCCTGCTTGGAAAGCATCAAATTGAAAAAGTATAAGTCGATAAAGACATCACTCAAGCTAAACATTGCCGCTTTTGTGGTTTTCTGCGCGTTCATAATGCTGGCAAACAAGATTTTCGGCCCGTTCGCACTGCGTATATTCAACCTGAGCGGCATATACATAATACTCGCGCTATCGCTGAATCTGTTGAACGGGTTTACCGGCTTATTTTCGCTCGGACATTCGGGTTTTATGGCGATAGGCGCGTACGTCAGCGCTCTTTTAACGATGCCGCCTTCCCAAAAGGCGATGAATTTTTTCCTGAAACCGATAGTACCGTTTCTTGCCAATGTCGAAATTCCGTTCATTCCCGCCCTGGTCGCGGCAGGTTCCGTAGCGGCGCTCGTCGGGTTTTTGATCGGTATGCCGGTGTTAAGGCTGCACGATGATTACCTTGCGATCGCCACGCTGGGATTTTCGGAAATCATAAGGGTCGTGCTTACGAATCTGCAAAGCGTAACAAACGGAGCGCTCGGCCTAAAAGGTCTGCCTAAATTTGCGACAACGTACATGATATGGGGCCTCGTTGTGCTGACGATTCTGTTTATTGGCGCGTTGATACGTTCCGCTTACGGCAGAAAATTCATGGCGATTCGGGATAACGAAATCGCCGCGCAGTCGATGGGGATAGATATTGCCAAAATGAAAATCGTAAGTTTTACGATCTCAAGTTTTATTGCCGGTGTGGGCGGTGCGCTGCTCGGTCATTTTATGAACACGATAGATCCAAAAATGTTTACTTTCAATTTGACGTACAACATCCTTCTGATCGTCGTGCTTGGCGGCAACGGCAGCATAACAGGCTCCTGCATAGCCGCGGTTGCCGTAACGATAGCCATGGAAGCGCTCCGTTTTCTGGACGGCCCGCTGAATCTGCTCGTGATTCAGACACGGGGCCTGCCCGGGCTGCGCATGGTCGTGTTCAGCATACTGCTTCTTATCGTCGTGATATACCGCCAGCAGGGGCTGATGGGTAAAAAAGAATTTTCCTGGGCCGCGCTGTCCGCCATAAAACAGCAGTTTGTAAGAAAAGGCGGGCGCTGATGCTTGTTTCAAAAAATGTTACGATGCGGTTTGGCGGGCTTACCGCCGTTGATGACTTTTCGCTAAAGGTTGGTGATGACGAGATTGTCGGGCTGATCGGGCCGAACGGGGCGGGCAAAACCACGATATTCAACGTTATAACCGGCGTTTACATGCCGACAAGCGGAAGCGTTTTTTTCAATGACAATAAAATTTCAGGCAGGCCGCCGCATAAAATAACGGAAGCCGGCATTGCCCGTACCTTTCAGAATATCAGGCTATTCAGCGAAATGAGCGTGCTGGAAAATATCATGGTTGCGGCAAACCTGCACAACGCCTCCTCGCTGGCCGCCTCGGTGCTGCATCTGCCGGGGTATTTGGCGCATGAAAAAAAATCGCGCGAACTTTCCCGCGCCCTGCTGGACTCGGTCGGGCTGCTTGAAAACGAGAATGACGGCGCGGTATCGCTCCCCTACGGCAAACAGCGCCGGCTCGAAATAGTGCGCGCGCTTGCGACCCGGCCCAAATTACTGCTGTTGGACGAACCGGCAGCCGGTATGAATCCGCAGGAATCCCGCGATTTAATGGATTTTATCCTGAAAGTACGCGAAAAGTACAACATTGCCGTCCTGCTGATAGAACATCACATGCAGGTTGTAATGGGCATCTGCGAGCGGGTTTGTGTTCTTGAATACGGCATTACGATCGCGGAAGGGACGCCGCGTGAAATACAAAAAAACAAAAAAGTGATAGATGCGTACCTCGGCGCGGGAGACTAGGGAAATGCTGGCGTTAAAAAATTTATCGGTATACTACGGCGGGATACACGCGCTGCGCGGCATTGACATCGAAGTTGAGGACGGTAAAATTGTCACGCTGATCGGCGCGAACGGCGCCGGCAAGAGTACGATGCTGAGCAGCATCGCGGGCCTTGTAAAAAGTTCAGGCGATATTCTGTTTGACGGCAAAAATATATCGGGCGGTGATACGAAAGATATTGTCGCCTCCGGCCTCGTGCTTGTGCCGGAGGGCCGGCATGTTTTTCCAAACCTGACCGTGTATGAAAACTTGAGCCTCGGCGCATACTTCCGCAAAGACTCAGCCGGAATCAAAAGGGACATGGAACGTTGCTTTGAATTGTTTCCCCGCCTCAAGGAACGCATACATCAGAGCGGCGGGACGCTGTCCGGCGGAGAGCAGCAGATGCTGGCGGTTGGGCGCGGCCTACTGGCAAATCCGCGTCTTTTGATGCTGGACGAACCTTCGCTCGGACTCGCCCCGCTCGTTTCAAAAATGATTTTTGATATTATCCGCGAGATAAATAAAAACGGAACGACGGTTTTGCTGATAGAGCAGAACGCGCACGCCGCCCTTGAAATAGCCGACTATGCCTATGTGCTGGAAACCGGACTCATAACGATGCGGGATACGGGAAAATCCCTTTTAAACGATGATCGTGTACGCAAAGCGTACCTCGGCGAGTAGATGAAATGAATTACAGGCGCGGTTTTTTGTTTCTGACAGGCGCGGTTTTTTTGCTGTCCGCCTGCGATGAATTTACAGGCAGCGCGGCTGTTCTTTTGACTGACAGGCCGGAGTTTGCCATGTACGCCGAACAGTTCAACCTGAGTCAGGGTAAGCATAAAATTGAAGTCATTTACAAAGACAATATTGCGGAAAATTTTTACAATACCAAAGAAGCTCTGGATATAATTGTGGGGAGCTGGCTTAAAAGCGCCTCGACGCTCAAGTATTGGCAGAGCCTTGATTTTCTTTTCAAAAAGAATCCGGGACTGAAAGAAAGTTTTTACCCCTCGCTACTCGCGCTCGGCAGATTCGACAACAGGCAGTACCTTGTGCCGGTATCGTTCAACCTGCCGATCATTATTTTTTCCAAAAATAACAATACCCTGCTTTCAAATCCGTTTACGATCGGGCTGGAAGAAATAAAAACACTTGGGAAAGACTTTAACGAAAAAAATAATGTGTATACACGTATGGGGTTTTCGCCGCTATGGAACAACAATTTTCTTTTTGAAACAGCGGTGATTTTTAACACGTCCTTCAGGGAGGATGACCCGCTGGACTGGAATGGGGACGCGCTTTTGGAAGCGATTCGGTGTATACGTGACTGGATTGAAGAAGCGAACGGGGGGCTAAAAGCGGAAGACGAATTCTTTTTTAAATATTTTTTTGATCCTCCCCCAAAGCTTGTAGTCACAAACCGGATACTGTTTGCTTATATGAACAGTTCCGGATTTTTTACGATGTCGAATGAGACGCAGGCAAACCTGGATTTCCGTATACTGTCCGGCAACGGGATTATTCCTGTTTCTGAAAACGCTGTGTACTATGGGCTTAACAAGAAAGGGAATTCAAAAAAGGCCGCCCGCGAATTCACCGTTTGGTTCTTCAAAGAAGAAACCCAGATGCTGCTGCTAAAAAAAAGCATGGAGAAACACCTTTCCGATACGATTTTTGGCATCGCCAACGGGTTTTCGGCGATGCACAGCGTGAACGAAAATGTTTTTCCGCTTTACTACCCGATGCTTTTGGGACACATGCCGCCGTCCGACCGGCTTGCCGCCCCGAATATTCTGCCCAAAAACTGGATGGACATCAAAGACCGTGTCGTCATCCCATACCTGCGCGACGCCTGCCGTGGCGAAAGCGTCCTGACGCTGAAACAGCGCCTCGACGACTGGCTGCGTATTAACAACAGTTCGTTCAACGGCGGCAGGCTGCCTGACCTCTAGGGAAGCGCTGATTTACGCGGATGCGCCAAGTCCAACCGAGAGTTGGCCCGTCAACAAGGGCTGACGCAACCTGTGCTACTTTAATGCGAATGTCAATTTTGTGACACGTCAATTTTGTTGACACGTCAACTTTGTTGCCACATTTGCATAATGAAATGAGCTCTCCTTGGGCAACGATGATTGGCCTCAAGTTAATCAGCGTTGCCACGGGGCAAACATTCAGGTTTCAGCATTCTTTATCATGTATTTTTAAGACGGTTTATGATTTCAATGGTTTTTATAATACAGGCGTTCAAATCTTTTTTAATTTCGGTTGCCCAAAAACGTAAAATAATCCAACCGTTTTTTTGGTAATACTCGTTAACTTCTTTATCACGTTTAATGTTGCGGCTTATTTTCTTTTGCCAGAAATCGGAGTAAGAGGCCAACAATTCTTCCTGCGATGAAAAATGACGTTCTTTCCAGTCATTGCCGTGCCAAAAATCGCCGTCAATGAATATAACCAGTTTGTATTTTTTTATGGCTATATCAGGTTTTCCAAAAAGTTTTTTAACATTTTTCCGGTAACGGATACCCCATTTCCAGAGCGCCTTACGAAAAAATATTTCCGGTTTTGTGTCGGAACCGCGTATACGGGACATACAGTTGCTACGTTGTTCAGGAGTTAGAACATCCATTTTCATTGTTCCGTTACCGGGCCGTCCGGCGCAAGCCGCGGGATAACCCTCCCGCCCGGTGGAGAGGCCGCTTACCGCAGCTTGAATGGCGGGTTTTCCTTCCCATGTTTACTACACGCCATGGTTATAAGCCTATGGGGAAAGCAAGAAAGATTCAAGTTATACTGAAATCGCGCACAAAGCTCCCCGGCAGTTTTACATTTACAAAAATTTTTCATGTAATTTGGGCGCATTTCCGGCCCTTCGTGCCGGAAACCGGGCTTTGCGGGGTTCCGCCAGGCAAGCCCATTGGGTTGCCCCTCCAATCCCCGCGTTTCGTACACGCCGGCTTTTTCGGCGATGTCGGCAATGTCAGCAATGATAGAACGGTAAACGTAAAATTACAGCCACCTCCATTAGGCCTGTCCATTAGGCCCGTGATGAGACATTTCAAAATGTAACCGAAAAGGCCTAGGTAAGACATTATGAAAATGTAACTTTAGCTTTATGTATAGACCAAAGATTGTCAATAGCCTTGTTCAGGTTATATTG
>JAITKQ010000121.1 GCA_031278295.1 Spirochaetaceae bacterium
CGAAAAGGGTCAGCCCCCACCTCAGCCTCCCCGGTCAGGGGGCTGACCCTAAACGCGGTTTCCCCCGAAAGGGGGCTGACCCTAACCTCAGTCCCCCGCGCGGGGGGGCTCTCCGCGGCCCCCCCGGCACCCCGATGGGGGGGGGGTGTTGGTGGGCTGGCCCCTTGCGGGGGTGGCTGGGGGCGGGGATAGCCCCCTTTCGGGGGGGACTGCGGTTAGGGTCAGACCCCTTTCGGGGGAAACCGCGTTTAGGGTCAGCCCCCGGACCGGGAAGGCTGAGGTGGGGGCTGACCCTTTTCGGAGGAAGCTGCGACTGGGGTCAGCCCCCGGACCGGGAAGGCTGAGGTGGGGGCTGACCCCGTAGGCAGCGGGGCTGAGGGGAGGGGGCTGACCCCGTAGGCAGGGGGCTGAGGGGAGGGGCGGCGTGGAGGGCGGCTGACCCCGTAGGCAGGGGGCTGAGGGGTGGGGGCTGACCCCGTAGGCAGCGGGCTGAGGGGAGGGGCGGGTCCGGGGTTTGCGAGGCAAAACCCGGGGGACAAGCGCCGTAGGCAGCGGGGCGGCGAGGAGTGGGCTGCCCCCGTGGGCAGGGGGGCTGAGGGGTGGGGGCTGACCCCGTAGGCAGCGGGCTGAGGGGAGGGGGCGGGTCCGGGGTTTGCGAGGCAAAACCCGGGGGACAAGCGCCGTAGGCGCTTGTCCGGACTCTTTTTATCCAAGGCGCGCGTGCTAAAAGACAGATTACCGGGTACTATTGCGTCCGTGAGGGCGGCCTCTAATTTCGCACACCTCGTAAATACCTTGCGGCGGGGAGCCTCTGTGACGGCTAAATGTGTAAATGCTGATAGCATAACAGCCCCTTGATTGTGGTATGATGACTTATGGCTTTGATTGGGGTTGTTGATTACGGGGCAGGGAATCTGGGGTCGGTGATGAACGCGCTTTCGCGGCTGGGGGCGGAGGCGCGTTTTGTGCGCGGGCCTGAGGAACTGTTCGCCGGCGGGCCTTTTGAAAAAATTATTTTTCCGGGGGACGGGCATTTTGCTTCGGCGATGGCGGCGCTGGACAAGTCGGGTTATGCGGAGGCCGTGCGGGGCTGGATTTTGGCGGATAAGCCTTTTTTGGGTATCTGCATAGGCTTGCAGCTTTTGTTCGATTCATCGGAAGAAGCGCCCGGCGTACCGGGGCTTGGGCTTATTCACGGGTCTGTAAAGAAATTCCCGTGCCGCAAGATTCCGCAGATAGGCTGGAACCGCGTGTTTTTGCCGCAAAAACACGCCGGGACGGGGCTTTTTGCCGACACGCTTGACGAATCGTTTTTTTACTTTATCCATTCTTTTTACGCGGCCCCTGACGGCGGGGATCTTATCGCGGCGGAGGCTGAGTATTCCTTGCGGTACTGCTGCGCGGTAGAACGCGGGGCCCTGTCCGCCGTACAGTTTCACCCCGAAAAGTCAGGCGGGGCGGGGCTGGCCTTGCTTGAAAACTGGGCGGGCGGCAAAATCCATGCGAAGGAGCGGGGTTTTAGGGGCTGCAAGCCCCTAGGAGAGGGGGTAGCGGAAGACCCGCGTAGCGGGGCTGTAGCGAGGGGGAGACTTCCCCCCTCCCTCATGGGTCATCTTGCCAAGCGTATCATCCCCTGCCTGGACGTGGATGAGGGGCGGGTGGTGAAGGGCGTAAAGTTTGCCGGCATTGTGGACGCGGGCGACCCTGTGGAACTGGCGCGGCGTTACAATGAGTCGGGCGCGGACGAGCTTGTGTTTCTGGACATTGGGGCATCGTACAAGAGCCGGGCGACCTTGCTGGATGTGGTGCGGCGTGTGGCGCGGGAGGTGTTTATCCCGCTTTGTGTGGGGGGCGGCGTGCGCTCGCTGGAGGATATGCGGCTTGCGATGGGGGCCGGTGCTGACAAGGTGTCGGTGTGTACGGCGGCGCTGGCGCGTCCTGGGTTGCTGAGGGAGATGGCGGACGCTTACGGCAGGCAGTGCGTCGTGCTGTCGCTGGACGCGAAGCGCGTGGGGGGGTACGCGGACGGGCGGCCTCGGTGGAACGCCTTCTCTCACGGCGGGAGGCGGGATACCGGCCTTGACGCGCTTGAATGGGCGGCTGGCGCTGTGGAGCTGGGCGCGGGGGAAATCCTGTTGAACTCGATAGACGCTGACGGGACGGCGGCGGGTTACGACCTTGAGCTTTGCGCCGCGGCGCTTGAGACGGTTCCCGTGCCGGTGATAGCGTCCGGCGGGGCGGGGTCTCTGGAACAAATCGCCCGCGCCGCCTCTATCGCGGATGCCGCGCTGGTCGCCTCGTTGCTTCACTTTGGCAAGGCTGCGATACCGGAGATAAAAGACTACCTGCGCGGGGCGGGCGTGGAGGTGAGGTAGGGGGGGGGGGGGGTCAACCGCACACGCGGCCCTCCTTTATCTCGATAACCTTATCGGCGGACAGGATGGTCGAGCGGCGGTGCGCGATGAGAATTATGGTGCGCCCTGTGAGCTGTTCGCGCAGGGCTTTACGGATGTAAAGCTCGCTTTCAGCGTCGAGGCTGGATACCGCCTCGTCCAGCAGCAGGACGGGCGCGTTTTTCAGAATGGCGCGGGCTATCGCTATGCGCTGGCGTTGCCCGCCCGATAAACGAAAGCCGCGCTCGCCGGTAACTGTGTCGTAACCGTCGGGCAGGCTTTTGATGAACCCGTGGGCGTAAGCTTTCTTTGCCGCTTCGGTAAGCTGCTCGTCGCTTGCGTTCCGGTTTCCAAGCCTGATGTTGTCGCGTATTGAAATGTTAAATAAATATACGTCTTGCAGCACGGCGCAGACCGTATCATGCAGTTTTTCGAGCGGCATACCGCGTATGTCTATGCCGTCAACCGTTATTTCGCCGGAGCAGGCGTCCCAATAACGCAGAAGTAAATTTATGCAGGTTGATTTGCCGGCGCCGGAATGTCCGGTAAGCGCCGTGATTTTTCCGGCTTCAGCCGTCCAGCTCATGTTTTCCAGTACATAATCACGACTCCGGTTGTACCGGAAAAATACATTTTTAAACTGTATGTTTCCCTCGATGTGCTCCGGAATTACCGAAGGCGTATCGTTGACCGCGGGCTTTACGTCGAATACGGTCTGGATGCGGTCGGCGGCGGCAAACACCAGCCCTAAATTACGCGCCGCCCCGCACGCTTCCCCTATAGGGGAAAAAAGCAGCGCGGAAAGCAGCACAATCACCGGGTAAAAAACAAAATCTATTTCCCGTATCGAAACAAAGTACGCGGCAAGCGCCATCACAATCACGGTAAAGACTCCGGTAAAAATATTCATCAGCATCGCTTCCGTCCCCTGCCGCCTGTTGTACTCTACCTGCGCGTCGTAAAGAGAGCGCATCGCCTTCCTGTTCCGCTCCTTGTACGCTTCCAGAAAATTCAGCGTGAGCAAGTCGCGCAGGCCGTGAATCCCTTCGATAGTTACAGCGTTGGCCTGGCTGAGTTTTTCCCGCGCCGTGCGCCCCTGCGTATCCGCCTTTTTCTGAAAGATGAACGGGGTCGCCGCCGTAAGAACGGCGAACGGCAGCATCACGAGCGCCATCAACGGGTGTATATAGCACAGCGCGGCAAGAATCATAATCGATATAAAAACCGATGAAATTGCCGCGCCGAAGGTATGGGCAAGAAACCATTCGAGAATCTCAACGTCCGCCATCAGCGCCGCGCCTATCTGTCCGGAATGTTTTTCCAGAATATATGCCGGCGCGATAGTTTCTATTTTGTCGTAAAGGCTTATCCTGAAATCTTTTAAAACTTTGTACGCGACATCATGCCCCGCCCACATTTCGCCGTAATACATCAAGGCCTTTACCGCTATCGTTATACATAAGGCAAAAAAAAGAGTCGCAAAACGCGGGCGCAAAACGCCTTCCATAGCGAGCGAAACCATGTACGCCGCTATGCCCGCCGCGACTATCGTTGCGGCGTGTTTTAGAAACGTAACGAGTATTGTTATTAGCATCTCGGTATGGTACGGCTTCATTGACGCCACAAGGCGTATAGTGTTTTTTATCCGCGTCGACCGCGGCGTGTTTGTATTGGTATGTGATTTCATACCGCTTCCTCCGTTTGCGCTTTCATCAGCGCGGCGTAAACGCCGTTCTTTGCCAAGAGTTCGTCATGCGCTCCACGCTCGGCGATCGAGCCTTTTTCCAGCACGAATATTGTATCCGCGTGCTGTATCGTCGAAAGCCGGTGGGCGATGATGAGGGTCGTGCGGTTTTTTGTAAGGGCTTTAAGCGCGTCCTGTATCAGCGTTTCGTTCCGCGTATCAACGCTTGATGTCGCTTCGTCCAAAAGCAGGATGGGCGCGTCTTTCAGTACGGCGCGGGCGATTGAAATGCGCTGGCGTTCCCCGCCCGAAAGCGCGGCGCCGCGCTCGCTGAGTATAGTGTCGTAGCCGTTTGGCAGGGCGGCGATAAACTCGTGGGCGTTTGCCGCTTTCGCCGCGTTAATCACTTCTTCCTCCGTTGCACCGGGCCGCGCCATGCGTATGTTGTCGAACACTGTAGTGCCGAACAGGTATGTTTCCTGAAAAACAACCGCTATCTTGCTCTGTAAATACGAGAGCGAATAATCGCGTATGTTCACCCCGTTAATTAAAACCGCGCCGCTATCCGTATCGTAGAAACGCAGCAACAGGTTTACCAGCGTGGATTTGCCCGAACCGGAGCGTCCCGTAACGGCTATTGTTTTCCCTGCGGGAATGTCGAAGGAAACATTGTGAAGCGCGTCTCCGGTTTCTTTGCGGTACGCGAACGATACGTTTTGCAGCGATATGTCAGGCGCGTCTCCGTCCAGCGATTCGGCATCGGGAACATCTTTTTCTTTTATATTTATTTCCATGTCGATGATTTCAAAAATTCCTGTGGCAACCGAAAGCCCCAAAAAACTCGTATGCCAGTACATATTGAGGTCGGCCATCGGGCGGGCGCACTCTATCGACAGAAACAGGAACACTGAAACGGCCGCTACGGGTATTATGCCGAGTTCGGTACGGTACGCGGCGAGCGCCGCCGTAACCAGCGAAGCCACCGACATGAGTATGTTCATCAACCCTGAATCGATGAGCGAAAACGTAGTGTTCCGTATCTGCTTTTGGTAAAAGTCCAGCGCGTCGGCGGCAAGTTCAGCGCCTTTTATTTTTCCCGCGTTGAACGCTTTGAGCGTGGTCATTCCTTGCAGCGCGTCTACATACTGGGCGTTTAGGCGGGCGTAACTTGTCCAGTAATGGACTATGCTTTTTGCGACGAGCGGCACCGTGAAGTACGGAACGGTTACGCACAACAGCATAGCGCTTATCACGACAGCGCCTGTAAGCCAATCGAGATTGCATAAATATATGCCGATCGCTAGTCCGGTAAGGGCTACGCTGACAATGTGCGGGATGTAGTTTACCAGAAACGGCTCAAGCGATTCGATGCCGTCCAGCACGAGCGACTGTAACTGCCCGCTGCGTTTGTTGTACACGAATGATGGTCCTAGCCTGAGTATCTTATCGAACACCAAGAGCCGTATCTTTGTTTTTACCCGTGCCGCCATGATTTTTGTCCATACCTCAAGCGCCCGCGTCAACGCGCCCCGCGCCAGCACCGCCGCGAGCGCCGTCACGACAAGCGGCGTTATCGCGCTGACCCTCGCGCCGTTAAAAACGAGCGAGACTGCCCGCGCCATAACGACGGCCTGAAACACATAGCTGGCGTTCACGCCCAGGCTGATGGCCGCCTTTACCGCGGCTTCCGCTTTGATAGCGCCCACGTAACGCAACAGCCGTCCGTACGCGCCTAAATAGTTTTGTTTCATAGTTGCAACCAGCCGGTATCCATAATATTACTTATATATCAACTGTTCAGCGGTGTGCGGGTATGCCCCAAAATACGATTCAACTCTTAATAGCAAGTAATAGTTATGGTATTTTGTTTTCGATGATGGGAATTGTGTTGTTTGGTATATCAAGGAAGCGCCAGTGATCCTTAATTCACCAGGTTCTTGCCCAAGTTTACCCGCAATAATTTCCTTTAGCAGATCGCTTACGAATTCCGATTGTTTCATAAATTCCTCCTATGAATTTAATTATAAAGAGTTTCTATATTTCTCAGCAACAAGTATAAATAACGGCGTTGTTGAATTCAATAAAATTGAGGCCTCTGTATACAGCTCGTTACTGATATTTGTTTCAACGTATACATTCATGCCTAGGGATTCAAACACTTTAATATCCCATTCAGGGCGTGATTTATTACTTAAAAACATTTCATTAATATACTCATCACTGATGGTATTCGTCTTATGTGATACTCCGTAAATTTCGTAATATCTTTCCTCGTTTTCCTTCTTTTGCCTTGCTATTTGTTCATCAAAACAATAATTGCCGTAATTTGCGTCAAAGATTATTATTTTGCCGTGTGGACGTAAGATTTTATTCCACGCTGTATATGCCGCAAGCGGATTATACAATGTCCATGTAAGATTTCTGCTGATAATCAAATCAAAATTATTGTTTTGAAAATCAGGTTTATGCGCATCCATTTTTATATATTTTACTTTTACACCGGCAATTTTTGCATTGGCCGCGGCTTCTTGGAGCATTTGCGATGAACAGTCTATTGCGGTAACATTATGTCCGGCCTTACTTAGAATTATGGAAAAGAATCCAGGACCTGTGCCTATGTCCAATACGTCAAGCCGCATCTTTAAAGGGATAAATTGTATAATTTTATTCAGCCATTTATCGATGTATTTAGTGTTTAGTTCATTTCGTATTTTCTGACTATATTTTGGCGCTGCAATGTTCCAATAATCATTAATTATTTCCTGTATATCATCTTTTATTTTCAGGTCCCCGTTATCCTTATTCATACGCCGGTTCACTCTCAAGCAGCGCCCGTGTGTACGCGCCGGCGCTTTCAATTCGCATATTTTTGGAGTCGCTTATTTCGTTGAAACCGCCGTCTTTCATCACCGCTATTTTGTGGCAAAAAGACCTTAGTATACGAATATCGTGGGAAATCATCAAAATTGAAAATCCCTGCTGTTCGTGCAAGTCGCGCAGTAATTCGAGTATCTGGGACTGTATACTCATATCGAGGGCGGAAACAGCCTCATCACAGATAAGGATGTCCGGCTGAAGAACCAGCGCTCTGGCGATTGCGACACGCTGGCACTGTCCGGTACTCAACTGCGGGGGGCGCCTGGCTTGCGTGTCCACGTCCAGCCCTACCAGCGCAAGATAATGACGCGCCTTTTCCGCCCGCTCATTCCGGCTGCCCTGATTAAAATAGCGAAGCGGCTCCATAACCAGACGCAACGCCGTATGACGCGGGTTAAGGCTTGCCCTCGCATCCTGAAAAATAATCTGGATATGGCGGCATAGTTGCCGCCTTGCGCGGCGGGACAGCGCGGTAGTATTCGTTCCGCTGTACAAAACCTTGCCGCCGTCCGGTTTTTCCAGAGCGACTATACACCTTGCCAGAGTCGATTTCCCGCAGCCGCTCGCCCCAAGAATCCCTATCACTTCTTTTTCGTGCAGCGTAAGGTTCAAATCATGCAGGACTCCGCGCCGGGAAAAATTTTTTGCGAGATTTTCAATACTGAGCAGCACGGTTTCCGAACAGTTGCGGCCCCGGCATTCAATCGTTTCGATGCGGGCGCGGGACGCGATTAACTCTTTTGTGTAGGCGGACTCAGGATACGCGAATACTTTTTTTACATCGCCCGTTTCCTCGACGATTCCTTTATTCAGCGCCATTACGCTGTCCCCCGCCGTCCGCGCCACCGCTATATCGTGGGTAATCAGCAGAACCGCAAGGTTGAATTCACGCTGTATATGTTTTATAAGGTTTAACACTTCCCTCTGGCTCACGGTATCGAGCGCGGAGGTCGGCTCGTCCGCTATCAAAACTTTAGGGCGCAGGCACAGCGAAAGCGCGATATATACCCGCTGACACATTCCGCCGCTCAGCTGGAACGGATACGAGCCAAGAACATCGGCGGGAGCGGTAAAATTAAGTTTTTGCAGCAGCGCGGCGCTTACATCGTCAACATCGCGGACGGCGGCAAGGCGGTGAAAAACAAGCAATTCCTTAAAATGTTCCCTCACCGTCATCAGCGGATTGAGGGCAAGCCGCGCGTCCTGAAAAATCATCGTAAAAAAAGACCCGCGTGTCTTGTACCAGTCAGGCGTTCCGGCGGCGCTCAAATCCGCAAAGAAATCTCCGTACCGCGCCGTACCGCTTTCAATCCGCGCCGATGTAGGAAGCAGCCCGCTCACCGCCTTCGCAATCGTGGATTTTCCCGACCCGCTCTCGCCCAGTACGGCAAGAACTTTACCGCTGTAAAGGTTAAACGACACACCTTTCAGAACCTCGGCATACTGTTCATTCAAACCGCGCCGCCTGTACGCTACCCGTAAATCGCTGACCCGCATGACAGGCGTATCATCACGCATAAATCATCTCCTTATATTTTCAGCGTCTCGAACGGATCGAGCATATCGCGTAGGCTCTCGCCAATCAGATTGAGTGCGAGAACTGTCAAGACGATAAACAGCGCGGGGCCGAGCAGGATGTAGGGCGCGAGCATGAAGTGCGCCCTCCCGTCCGACAGCATACTTCCCCATTCGGGATTGGGCGGCTGGGCGCCGAGACCCAGAAAAGACAGCGCAGAAAGCGACAGTATCAGTGTGCTGAGTTCGAAGGTGGCATGAATCAGCACTGGGCTTATCACTTTTGGCAGCAATTCCTGAATCACGATGACGCGGTTACGCGCCCCCAAAACCCGCGCCGCCTCTACAGACGTTTCATTTTTTGCCTGTAAAACGATGCTTCGGGTGAGCCGCGCAAACGGAACCCACCACACGAATACGACCGCGGCGAGAAGCTGCATCAAGCCCTGCCCGAATAACGCGGTGATCAGCATGGCAAGAACCATGAACGGAAACGCCAGCAGTACGTCCATGCCGCGGGACAACACAAGATCGAAAATTGACGGGCTATAGAGGCCGGCGCTCAATCCGGCCAATAGTCCGAGCGCAAGCGCGATCCCCAGCGAGAGTATCGACGTGGTAAGAGTCGTTCTGCCGCCGAACAGCGTCCTTGAAAACACATCCCGCCCGAATCGGTCAGTCCCGAATATATGGGCCGCACCGGGTTTTTCCAGACGGGCCGAGGCGTTCTGTTCAAATGGGTTGTACGATGTAAAAAGAGGCGCCCCTGCAACAAGAATTATGACTGCCAGTAGCAGCGTCATTCCAACGGCGCAGTTTAGAAGCGGACGATTTACCTTTATCATGTTTGCCGCTATTCTTGCCGTCATTTATTCCGCCCCCGGGCGACTCGTGGATCGATGACCGTGTATAACAGGTCTACCGCAAGGTTGACCGTTATTACCGCCGATACCATGATGAGCGCGTAGCCCTGAATCACCGGATAGTCGTGGAAAACTATGCTGTTCAACGCATAACTGCCGATACCGGGCCACGAAAAAATTGTTTCCACGACCACCGCCCCGGAAATCATCGCGGTAAATGACAGCGCGATTACCGTTACGGTCGGCAGCAGCGCGTTCCGCAGGGCGTGTTTTACCACACGGCCTTTTGAAAGGCCCCTGCAAAGCGCCGCGCTCACGTAAGTCTGCCCCAGTTCGGAAAGCAGGTTTGCCCGTACCATCCGTATTAACTGCGGCAGTCCGGACAGCGCAAGCACGATTGCCGGAAGCCACAGCCGTTGTATCGAGGCATCGCTGCCTATCTCAAAAACATGGAGGCTAACGCCGAAAGCATACAGCAGCGCAAGCCCTATCACAAAAGCCGGAATCGACGCGAACAGTACGCAAAAAAAACGGATAACATTGTCGAGCGTTTTTCCGGACTTTAACGCGGATTGTATCCCCAGCAATGTGCCGAAAACCAACTGTATGATGATCGCCGTGATCGAAAGCAACACTGTTGCGGGTAGCCGCTCCGCGATTTCGGTCGCTATGGGACGCCCGGTATGAATGGAATTTCCCAAATCAAAACGAACCAGACGTTTAAGCCATTGTGCATACTGAACCGCAATACTCCGGTCAAGTCCGTACTGGGCACGTATTTCGGCTATCCGTTCCCTGTAGGCCTCGCTGTTCTGTATCGCGTACTCCCCCGGATGTTCCCATAAAACCAATTCCACCGGATCGCCGGGCGCAAGCCGGACAATTATGAACAGCAGCAACGTGGCAAGGAACAGCGTAACGGCGGCCCCGGCGAGTTTCTTTATGACGGTTTTTCCGGTCATTTGGCATCGGCAAATGACAGATCGGGATTATTGGTTAAATTCTCGTACTGCCTGAAATGAGGAATAAAGCCGTTCAGTTTTTTGCTTACCGCAACGACTTCGGGGCGCACGCTCATGTACAGCGCGGGGGCCATCTCGGCTGCCCGCAGGTTTACCTGCGAAGCGATGGCGTTGCGTTCCTCCTCCGTGGGCGCGTCAAGTTTCGCCAGCAAATCGTTTACGGCGCTGTCGTTAAAGCCGCCGTAGTTTGCCCCGCCTTCCGGCGCGTACTGTCCCCTAAGCAGCGCTCCCGTGTTGCCAAACGTTGTCCACGCCTCGATAAAGGCGTCCCAATCGCCTGTCTTGCGGGCCTCCACCAAAAGCTCATAGTCCCCAAACCGGACATCCACATTCACCCCAAGACGGGCCAACTGTCCCTGAACCGCCTCGCCCAGGGCCTTGTCCACTCCCCAAGTCAACAGCCGGAACGCCAACCGCGTATTTCCGTTATAGCGAAAGCCGTCTGCCCCGAGCGTCCAGCCTGCCCCGTCCAGCAGCGCGGACGCCTTCTGAAAATCGTAGCCGTAAACGGCGGTCTTCGCCTCCGGGAAGAGCGGGTTAGAGCCTAACCAAGTCGTAACGGGGGTACTCTGCCCTTCCGCCCCAAGCAGCACCAGCTCTGCCCGGTCAAGTCCCCAGCTTAGAGCCTGCCGCACCCGCAAATCCTGAAACAGCGGCTTTCTAAGGTTGAGGTAAACGGTTTCGGTGTTTGCCGGATTGACGGCGACAATTTTTGCCGTACTGCTGTTGTTAAACTGATCGACGCTGGCAAACGGAATGTTTGAAACGATATGGTAACGCCCGCTCAAAGCCGCCAGCACCCGCGCGTTTTCATCGGGGATTTCTTCCTGTATCACATTTTTTATGATAGCGTTTTGTCCCCAATGCTTATCGTTGGCTGTAAGAACGAGTTTTTGATTAGGATAGTGTTCGACAATTTTGTATAAACCGGTAAAATCAACCGTGCTTACGTCTTTGTAGGTATACGGCGGGTCAACATTATGGATTATGAATTGGTAGTACGCAAGGTTAAGCGGCACCTGCATATACTCTTTTTCTGTTTTAACCCGAATGGTTTTATCGTCGATCTTTGTAAACGACATTCCTTCGATAGAAGGAGCGGCCCTAATATTGAGCGCCCTTGAACGTTCAAGCGAGGCAATTACCCTGTCCGCGTTTACCTCCGCCCCGCTCCAAAAATAGGCGTCCGGCCTTATCTTTATTTCCCATGTGTTAGCATCAATTTCGGTAATGCTTTCGGCAAGGCTCGGCTCAACGGTCCCCTCAGGACTCACCCAAAAAAGCATTTCTCCGATTCCTATGCGTACCAAAAAGCTGGAATCAAGAAAGCCCGTAGGATCAAGGGTAGCGGGAACTTCCGTGCTTGCCGCCATGAGCGTCTGATCCTCTGCCTTGCGGCTGCTGCACGCTACCAAGGCTTCAACTAACAGAAGTGTGGATAAAAATACCCCCCCCCGCACAAAAAACTTCCTCATAAAACACTCCTTGCTAACACCGTTTTGCGGACAATAAAAAAACCCGATCACTATCCTGCATGGCAAGGCCTGCAAAACGAGTAATCGGGCTTCAACCCTTAAAATACGGACTTCCTGTCCGCATCGTGTTAGATAATAATATACGGCCGCCAAAGCAACCGGCCTTAAGCGAACTTCAACCTGTCAAAAGAGCTTTCAAGCCCTTGTGCCGACAGTCTGTTCTCTTAAACGTTTTTAGTATCGTGGAAACGCGAATTTTTGTCAAGGGCGGGCATTGCCTAATCAGCGATTTTACATATTGAGATATGGAACGAGGAGAAAGGGAAAATCACTTATAAGAACGCATGGGTGACGGACAAATAGATAAGCGGGGAGAATGTCCGATTGCTTGCCGGGTGCGGGTGGGCACGGTGGAAGATAGAGATGGAGCATAACAAGGTGCTGAAGAAACATGGGTACAACCCGGAACACAACTTCGGGCACGGGAATAACCATGCCTGTGAGATATATGCGGTGTTAAATGAGCCTGTCCAAAATTAATCATTTGTGCGCTAACCGGTCCCGGCATAGACGGGGACACGGTGCGAACCTTCGCTTCGATGGAACAGGCTGGAGCCATCGGCTCTTGCAGTTTTTGTGGCTTAAAAGCCATAAGCTAAAGTCACAAGACTGCGTTTTTTATAGGTTACTATACAAGCAAAGTTTGTCTCCCGAAAACTGAAGTTTTGGAACAGCCTCACATCTTCTGGGATTTTTAATGCACGGGTTGATGCCGCTTCTGGAGGAGGAATATCAGAAGACCTGGGAGTCATTTGGGAGGCGGGAGACATTTTTCGAGGCTTTACGGTTTTCGTTCTGGCGTTTTCTGCATGAGAGTTGGGAAGAATTCCTGATTTTCGTCCTCGGTGATAAACCGGACGGGTAAATGTAAAATTGCTGGCCTAAGGAAGCACTGATTTATTCAATCGAGCATTCGCCAACCGCGTTGGCGCATTCGCCAACTACGTTGGCGCATTCGCCAACCGCGTTGGCGCATTCGCCAACCGCGTTGGCGCAATCGGTGCTGCTTTAACGCAAGGTAAACAAAGTTTACCCCATTTGCGCAATGAAATGAGCAAATACAACGTTAAAGTAGCACCGATTTATTCTCGATTGAATAAATCAGTGCTTCCCTAAGGAAACGCACATGGACATCCCCCTCCAACAGAGCCAACCCCCTCCACACGGGGCCAACCCCCTCCAACGGGGAACACCCACCGCCACGGGGGACAATCCGCCACCGAGGGACAACCCCCTTTCCACAGGGTCAGCCTCCTCCAAGGGACAGCCCCCTCCACCGAGGGACAGCCCCTCCACACGGGGAAAACTCCCTCTGCCGAGGGCCAACCCTCTTCGCACAAAGGATAGCCTCCGTCCCAAAGGACAGCCTTCCCTCGCCGAGGGACAACCCCCTTTCCACGGGGACAGCCTCCTCCGAGGGTTAGCCTCCTCCAACGGGGAACACCCACCGCCACGGGGGACAACCCGCCACCAAAGGACAGCCCCCTCCACCGAGGGACAGCCCCCTCCACACGGGGACTGCCTCCTCCGCACGAGGGACAGCCTCCTCCGAGGGACAACCCCCTCCACACGGGGAAAACCCCCTCCGCCGAGGGACAGTCCGCCACCGAGGGCCAACCCTCTTCGCACAAGGAATAGCCTCCGTCCCAAGGGACAGCCCCCTCTACACGGGGACAACCCGCCATCAATGGACTGCCGCCCCTCGCTGAGGGCCAACCCCCTTTCCACAGGGACAGCCCACCTTCCATCCTCCATCTATAAAAAATAAAAAAACCGCAAAAAAAGTTTACGGCGGCAGAGGACGCGATGGCGGAACCTCTTTCCATAGGGATAGAGGCGGCGAAACAGGTCTGTCTGCAAGACGGGGACACGGTTGTCGTCGTTGGTGCGGGGCTATCGGCGTGATGTGCGCACTTTCCGTTCTGGCAAGCGGCGCGAACAGGGTCTATATCGGCGATACTATGGAAAAAAATCGAACACCGCCATCAAAATCTCCAAAGGAGGTTCTCCCGTTATCCCAATTACCACCAAAGAAACCGGCCTTGTTGACACTATTTGGAAACAAACCAATGATCGGGGGTCGATGTCATGATTGAAGGAATCATCGGGGAGTTCCGCCGTATACTCCGATTTTTTTCGAGCATCGCGGAATGGCGGGCGGTCTTGGTCGGTATGCCAAATGGCACGGTGCCCATCAAGTGCCTTTTCTGCAAGGACAGGGGATACGCATTTACGCCGTTTTCCGCTATTGCGGCGCTATCTCCATGCAATCGAACCGTTGTCAAGCGGAAAATTTGATGTGAAGCCTTTCATCAGCAGGACTGAATCACGGTTAATCGCCGATGGCACAGATCGAACAGGGATTTTCACCGCTCAATTCCCCGATCTCTTCACTCGTTGGAGGGTTCGCGTTATAATAAAAGAAATTTGCTGAAAACGAAAAGTTATCTATTTGAGGAGTGTCTATGAAGAAAGTGGTGCTGGCCTATTCGGGCGGACTTGATACGACGGTGATTATTCCGTGGCTCAAGGAAAACGGCGGCTATGAGACGATCGCGGTCTGTGTCGATGTGGGTCAGGAGACCGATTGGGACGCGATAAAGAAGCGGGCGCGGGATACCGGCGCGGCGCAATGCTTTGTCGCGGATATGAAGAAAGAATATGTCGAAGAGTATATTTGGCCGGCGTTGAAGGCGGGGGCGCTCTACGAGGACAAGTATCTTTTGGGGACATCGACGGCTCGTCCGCTCATTGCGAAGACGCTCGTTGACTATGCGCGGCGGGAAGGGGCAACGGCCATTGCCCACGGCGCAACCGGCAAAGGCAACGACCAAGTGCGTTTTGAACTGGGTATCATGGCCTTTGCGCCGGACATCGAGATCATCGCTCCATGGCGGACATGGGAGTTGAGAAGCCGCGAGGAGGAGATCGCCTATCTCGAAAAACGCGGCATTCCCGTGCCGATGAAGAAGAGCGACTCGTATTCCCGTGACGACAATCTTTGGCACATCTCCCACGAGGGTCTTGAAC
>JAITKQ010000144.1 GCA_031278295.1 Spirochaetaceae bacterium
CACGGCCCGTCCGAAACGCTGCCCTGTGTTAGGGCCTGCCCTACCGGGGCCATGCTTGGGAACGGGCGTGTAAACCTGGAAAAATGCATACAGTGGTACGCGTCCGGACACGGCGCACCGGAAATTCCCGCGCCTGTGTTAGCTGTTTGGGGCAAGCGTTTGTACGGCTGCACCGAGTGCCAGGATGCGTGCGTACACAACACCCGGGCCATACAGGGCGTTCACACGGACGAGGGCGCCCTGCCCGGTTTCATGGATGTACGCGCCTTGTTAAGACTTTCCGACACGGAAATAAAGGCCATGTTCAAAGGTACGGCGATGGGACTTTCATGGCTTGGTCCACGGTCAATAAGGCGTAACGCGGAAGCGGTTTTGCTGTACGCTTCCCGCCCCAAAAACGGCGTCCCCAATATATAAGTTCCTGTTTATGGTATGGCGGCCCGGCAGCCTGTAAAAACCTCGCCGGCAGGCTGCGGCTCATGCCTACAGAATGTATCTTCCAAGATCCTGGTCCTGGGAAATGTCTTTCAGGCGCTCATCAACAAATTCCGGCGTAATCGTTATTTTTGCCGGGGCTATATCGGGCGCGTCGAAAGAAATTTTTTCAAGCAAGGTTTCCATTATTGTATGTAAACGGCGGGCCCCTATGTTTTCCAGGCGCGAGTTGACATCGGCGGCAAATACGGCAAGTCGGTCAACCGCTTCAGGCGTAAATTCCAGATCGATATGTTCTGTAGCCAGCAGATCGATGTACTGCTTGGTGAGTGAATTTTTGGGCTCCGTGAGGATACGTAAAAATTCCGCCTTGCCAAGGGATTCCAGTTCCACACGCAACGGAAAACGCCCCTGCAATTCGGGGATAAGATCGGAAGGCTTGCTTATGTTGAACGCTCCGGCCGCTATGAACAGGATGTGGCTTGTATCGACAGGCCCCCATTTCGTTGTTACGGTAGCGCCTTCAACGATGGGCAGGATGTCACGCTGAACCCCTTCCCTTGAAACATCGTGGCCGCCGCCCCTGTCGCCTTTTACGGCAACTTTGTCGATTTCATCAATGAATATTATGCCCGTCTCCTGTACGCGGCGGCGGGATTCTTCCGTAACGCGGTCGGTATCGATAAGTTTTTCCGCCTCCTCATTGATCAGTATTTCGCGCGCGCGTTTAACCGTAAGCACTTTACGCTTTTTGTTACCGCCGAATATACCGGCAATACCGGAAAGGCTGGACTCTATTTCCTCAAGGCCGCTGCCCATCATGCCGAAAGACGGCATCTGTATGTCCTGGCTGACGGAAAGCTCGACCGTCTTGTCTTCGAATTTGCCCTCACGGAGCATCGCACGAAATTTTTCCCGCGTACCCTCCAGCCTGGTCTTTTCTTCGGCGGCCGCAGCCTTCTCTTCATTGGTAAGTTCCCGTTCAACCTGTTCCGCCGCACCCTTACCCCGGCTTCGTTTACGGATGATCGGAATCCCGACCTGAATCGCGGTTCCCATCATGCTTGGGCCATCCGAATCGTTGTTGATCGAAAAAGCGCCCATAGGGGTGATCACGGGCTTAATGTCCTCGTCCAGCTTTTCCCTGTCGCGGCGTTTCCTGGAACCGGAACCCGGCAACAACAGGTCCAGCAAAGCGTCCTCGGCGCGTTTTTCCGCGTCGGCCTTTACCATATCCTGCATCTCCTGTTTTACCATCTGGTAACCGGCCCCCATCAAATCGCGTACCATCGATTCTACATCCCGCCCGACATAGCCGACTTCCGTGTACTTGGTAGCTTCTACCTTAAGGAATGGCGAGCCCGCAAGTTTTGCCAGGCGGCGCGCGATTTCCGTCTTGCCTACGCCGGTAGGTCCTATCATCAGAATATTCTTTGGCGCTATATCCTCACGAATTTCGGGATCGAGTTTCAGGCGGCGTATCCTGTTGCGCAACGCGACGGCTACCGCACGTTTTGCCTTCTCCTGCCCGACAATATACTTATCAAGTTCTGACACAATTTCCTGCGGCGTAAGATTGTCCAAATTTCTTTTAGTAGTCATTTCTATAATTCTACAACTTTTCGTAAATAAATAAAAGTATCCGCGTTGCCTCATTGAAAACAGAGCCAAAATACCGCAGAATGGAGGGCGGTATGCGTGAAGAATACAGGCTTGTTGACGGGAAAAAGCTTCGTTGCGGTTACACGACCGGTTCCTGCGCGGCGGCGGCGGTAAAAGCGGCGGCGTCTCTGCTTTTGGGGGGCTGTCAGGGAACGGATTTCGTGGAAATCGATACCCCGGCAGGAAAAACGCTCAGGTTGCCGATCGAAAACTCCGTTCTCGACGACAACACGGCAAGCTGCGCGGTAAGAAAGGATGGGGGGGACGATCCTGACATCACTTCCGGCTGCCTCGTCTATGCCAGCGTCAAAAAACACACCGGACAGGGTTTTGTAATAGAAGGTGGTGAAGGCATAGGCAGGGTGACGCTTCCCGGACTCGATCAGCCTGTGGGTGCGGCGGCCATAAACAGCGTTCCCCGCCGCATGATAACGGACGCCTTCCGCGAAGCCTGTGAAGCCTCCGGGTTTACGGGCGGCTTGTTCGCAAGCATATCTATACCGGACGGCGAAAAGCTTGCCGAACGTACCTTCAACAAAAGGCTGGGCATAGTGGGCGGCCTCTCCGTACTTGGTACAAGCGGCATCGTAGAACCAATGAGCGAGGCCGCCTTTTGCGACTCGATTAAGGCCGAACTTTCGGTACTGCGCGCTTTGGGGTACGACTCCGTTACCCTTACGCCGGGAAACATCGGCCTAGACTTCCTTGCGCGAAATTATCCCGACCTCCGGCCGGTAAAATGCGCTAACTTTATCGGTGAAAGCATAGTTATGGGTGCGGAAGCCGGTTTCAGCAATATCCTGATCGCGGGGCATATAGGCAAGCTTGTAAAACTTGTAAGCGGCAGCTTTAACACCCATTCAAGGTATGGCGACGCGCGGCAGTTTATCTTTGCCGCACTAGCCGGATCTTGCGGCGCGAATAAGCTTTTAACGGCGGAACTGCTGAACTGCGCGACAAGTGAGGCCGCCATCGATCTGTTAAAGTCCGCAGGCCTCTGGGAAGCGGTATTCGCCAAAATTCTGGACAACACGCGGCGGCAACTGGATGAATTTTGTAAACGCCACCGGTACGACGGACTACGTTGCGATGTACTGTTTTTTTCCTCGAAACATGGCCTGCTGGGACCCGGCGTATTTAACACATAACGCCGGGTGGCGGCAAGACTTCACGACGCGTCCTCCACATCCGCCAGTCGCCGGCCCGGTTCGGCCGTCCCGCGTTTAATCTTTTTTGTGGTGGTCATTTCCATAGGTTCATCAAGGATCGTTGTTTTTTCGATCTTTTGGTACGGGAGTAGATGCGCGTTCACTTCCGAAATTATAGCGGAGACGCGCTTTTTTATCTGTTCCTTAACGGCCGCCCCGGTATCCTTGAAAAAATCCGGGCTAGGGAACACGACTGCCTCAATGCCCTCCAGCCGGGATTTCTTGTTTCGAACATAACCCCGTATCAGTATTTGATCAATTTCGTCAAAAAGCTGGAACTCATTTTCTATCTCTTCCGGGTAAACGTTTTTACCGCCTTCCGTAACGATCATGTTTTTGGCGCGGCCCGTGAGGTACAGGTAGTTTTCGCGGTCCAGGTATCCAAGGTCGCCCGTCTTGAAAAAACCGTCCGGCGTGAAGCAGGCGGACGTTTCCTCCGGCATTTCGTAGTAGCCCTGCATAACGACGGGGCCTTTTACCGCAACCTCGCCTATGCCGCGCTCGTCCGGGTCAAGAATCTTTTCTTCGATCCGCGGAAGCACCTTGCCGACACTTGTTTCCTTGTAATGTTCTATAGGGTTCAGGTTGATGATGGGGGAAGTTTCGGTAAGCCCGTAGCCCTGAACAAAGTCTATACCGAGTTGGTTATACTTACGGAATACGGCAGGGGCCAGCGGGCCTCCGCCCGATATACAGGTACGGAGTGTTGATAGCGAAGCCTTATCGAGTATTGTGCGAAAGATACGTTTGCCCGGATTCACGCCAAAAGTTTTCTTTATAACCCCGGAAACCTCCATCAGAAAACGCACGATACCGTAGACTACGATGCCTTTTTCCCGTAAACCGCGCAGGATTCCGGCCAGTAGCTTGTTAAAAAGCATCGGAACGCCAAGCAACATCGTTATTTTTGCCGCTTTTAGGTCGTGTAGGATGTTTTTTACCAGCATTTTTTTACCGAAAACCACTTCCGCGCCGGTAGAGATGGTTTCTATGAAGACGGCCAGCATCGTATAGGCATGGTGTATGGGCAGAAGAGCATAAAAAACATCGGTAGAGTACACATCGAACGGCGTGCCTTGGGCCAAATAACAGTCAGAAACAAGATTTTGATGGGAAAGCATGACGCCTTTGGGGACATCCATCGTGCCGGACGTGAACAGGATAGCTGCGGTATCAAACTCGGTTACAGGCCGATCTTCGGTAAAAGCAGGCCCGTCCAGTTGATAGACATACCGGCCTACGCCTTCACGCAGGGAAAACACCTCCGAAACCGTTACCGGCGGATTCCCGTAAAAATGGTCATACTTTTCTTCATCTACGAACAGGGCTTTGGCCTTTGAAACGCGGATGAGACGTTCTATTTCGCCAGAGCCAAGCTGGTAATCTATGGGTACCACGACGGCGTGCGCAAACAGTATGCCAAGGTATGCCACCGCCCATTCAGGGGAATTCTTGCCGGTAAGGGCCACCTTATCCCCCTTCCCGATGCCGCAATCCCGTAACGCTCTGGATACCGCCTCAATTTTTTTCAGGGCCTCGTTGTAATCGTAACTTATCCTGTCCGGTTCATAGATGGTAAAACATGGCCGTTCACCGTAACGTGATACTATAATTCTGAACATTTCCGGCAGTGTGGGCCATTCACCGGAAAAATCCTTTCCACGGTAAGCGTCCAGGAAGTCCCACGGCGTACCTACCCGATCCAATGATTTCATTTATTCCTCCACTCAATGTTAGACACGGCAGTCCGGAAAAGGTTGCGTCAAACCGGCGCGCCGGTACTGCCCGCCCAAACCCCACGGGGTTTGGGCGGGCAGAATGTGCCGGAGTGAGCCGTGCGAATGAGCGGCAAGCCGCTTCGCGGCTTGCCGCCGGGCGGAGGCTTAGATCACCGGTGTCATTCGCTCCTTCCACGCGGTAGAAGACAGGCTAACGGAGGCCGAGCCGCTTTAGCGGGGGCTGTAAAAGAAGTCCCCGATTCGGCGGGAGGGTGCCGTCCGGCTTCAGACCGGTTGTACCGTGAGGGCAGTCTCCCCCGCAAACAAAAAAGAGCCGGGGAATTCCAACGGAACCTCCCGGCTACTATACTGCCCTTTCTACCTTGAATCAACACGGCGGATTAGCAAAAGAGGGGTCTGTCCCCATCGCCCGCCACCCCGCCAGGCGGGCCTGTCCCCGACACCAGCCACCCCACCACCAGGGGCCTGTCCCCGGCACCAGCCACCCCACCGCCCCGCCAAGGGGCCTGCCCCTAGCACCAGCCACCCCACCAGGGGGGTCTGTCCCCGCCGTCCCCCACCCCACTAGGGGCCAGTCCCCCCCCTCCCCCGCCCCCCCACGGGGGTCTGTCCCCGGCCCCCACCACCCCCCGCCCCCCCAGGGGCCGGTGCCCCCCGGGCACCCCCCCCCCACAGGGCCGG
>JAITKQ010000180.1 GCA_031278295.1 Spirochaetaceae bacterium
ATAGGTTCTTGAACAAGTCCAATGTATTTGCTCATTTCATTGCGCAATCACGTTAAAGTAGCACCGATTGCGCCAACATAGTTGGCGAATTCTCGATTGAATGAACCTCCCCGCCACAAAACAGCGTTAAGCTGTTTTGCCTGACGTTTTGCCGCTTGCCCAACCCGATAAGGAAGGGTCGGCGGGGTATCTTTTGTAAACGTTGAATTATTTACACGGGCGAGTTCTGTAAGACAAGCCGCACGGCTTGCCGCTGATTGGGGCGCAAGTGGCACACTAAACACGCGGTAGGAGGCAATGGTCTACTACCAATTTTTGTCGGCGTTGCTGATTTTAACCGCCCCAAGGGGCGGGGTATTAGACCCCACTGCGAATAAATCAGTGCTTCCTTAGGCACCTTGGCGCTTTAACCGTATGGCGGACAGCGGCGGTGTGTAGTATATTAGGACTATGGATATAGTATCGTGGAATGTGAACGGCATAAGGTCCGCGGAAAGAAAGGGATTCCGCGAATGGCTGGCTGCCGAGTCGCCGGATATAATTTGCGTTCAGGAAACGAAGGCGGAACCCGGGCAGCTTTCGGACAGTTTGAAGAATCCGGTATTCAGCGGCGGCGGGGCGTACAGATCGTACTGGGCCAGCGCCCAAAAAAAAGGTTATTCGGGAACGGCAATATATACAAAAACCGAGCCGCTTGACGTGAGGCCTCTGGGGATAAAGGAATTTGACGACGAGGGGCGGGTTTTGCAGGCGTTTTACCGTGATTTTGTGCTGGTATCGGCCTACTTCCCGAATTCACAGGACGGCGGCGCGAGGCTTCCCTACAAACTTGATTTTTGCGCGGCCATGCTGGAACTATGCGGTAAGTTTACCGCTTGCGGCAAAAGTTTTATCCTTTGCGGGGATTACAACATAGCGCATAAACCTATCGATCTGGCGCGTCCGAAAGAAAACGAAGGGAACGCGGGGTATTTACCGGAAGAACGCGCGTGGATGGATGCTTTTACCGGAGCGTCATTCGTGGATACGTTCCGGCACTTCCACCCCGGCGAAGCGGGCCGCTATACCTGGTGGTCGTACCGGGCGGGGGCGCGCGCCAAAAACATCGGGTGGAGGATAGACTATTTTTGCGTGGACGGTCCGTTTGTAAAAAAACTTAAATCATCTGAAATAATGAGTAATGTCGCGGGGTCTGACCATTGTCCGGTAAGGCTGGTCATAGGGGGCTAGGCTTGTGAAAATTAAATACAATTCGCCGGTTATTCTGACATTCGTTTTTTTGTGCTCGATCATTTTGTTTTTGAATCAAACGCTGTTTCACAATTTGATACAGTACTGGTTTTCCGCGCCCGGCAAGGACGGATTCTCTTCGTCGAATCCGCGGAACTGGGTAGACCTGGTAACGCACGTGCTTGGGCACGCGAGTTGGAATCATTTAACCGGTAACCTCCTCGTGATCCTGATTGCCGGGCCCATGCTGGAAGATATTTACGGTTCGGCCCAGTTGACGCTGATGATGTTTATAACGGCTTTTGTTACGGGCGGCATAAACGCGCTGTTTTTTTCTACAGGGCTGCTGGGGGCTTCCGGCATCGTTTTTATGATGATACTACTCGCCTCGTTTACCAATTTCCGCAAGGGCGAAATTCCGCTTACATTTATATTTGTGCTGGTATTCTACATTGGAAACGAGGTGGCATCCTCGTTCAGGAATGACGGCGTAGCCCATTTTGTCCATATAATCGGCGGCTTTTGCGGCAGCATATTCGGTTTTTTCAGAAAAACGCCGGCGTCCGCGGCTTAGGAACTGTTCATAAATGCACGGCATTTTAATTGCTTGCGCGACTAGGGAGGGGTCTCATTTCATTACACCGGACCGGCCTCCCGTTCCGTAGCAGCCGCCATTTTCGCCTCAAAGCGAAAACCCGTGCGGGAAAGCTCACCCCCGAAACGTCCGGAAAGCCCGAATTTCCGGTCAAGTTTAAGGCCCCTTGTAGCGGCGGGCGCGTCCGTGTTAGACTGCTGTCAGTTTAATTTTTTAAGGAAGTCATAAATGAATCTATTTAGTATGCCCCTGCTGTTCGGGGCGCCTCAGGGAGCGGGGGGCCAGCCCGCAAGCGGCATGGAGCAGATAATGTCCTTTGCCCCGTTTATACTGATAATCGCGATTTTTTATTTTCTGATAATACGTCCCCAGAACAAGAAGCAGAAAGAGACGCAGAAAATGCTGAGCGAGCTTAAAAGGGGGGACAAGGTCGTTACGGTAGGCGGCGTACACGGTACGATTGTCTCGATAAAGGACTCTTCGGTGATTCTGAAAGTGGACGACAATGTCAAAATTGAGTTTAACCGCAGCGCGGTAGCGACCGTAACAAGCGTCGCGAAAGAAGAAAAACCGGAAGCGCGGATCGAAGACAAGAGGTCCGAAACAGGTGAAACTTCAACTGAAAGCTAAGTCCGGCAAAGGTTCGCGGCGCCGGTATTTACAGGTTTGGAAAATTGGGGTGATTCATGAGTAAACGGTATAGGTTTATCATAATTCTGTTGACCGTCGCGGTCTGCGCCGTTTTTTTGGCGCCAACCGTGCGCTGGTATTTTTTTGTGCCCGCGCAGGATAAGATCATCGCGCTCGGTTCGCGGGAACAGATAAAAAACTATGCTTCGCGCAAGGCGGCCGCCGATCTTGATAGTGTTATTGACGCCGCCCGTAACGGCGCGGATCTGCCCGGGGGCCTGGATTTTCTGCTGAAAGAAGCGAAAAAGATAAAGAAGCTGGAAAAATCGCCGCCGCCCGGGAAATGGGACGCCGGGGCGACCTTGAGCGTGTTCGCGGACAGAAGCGAGGTGCAGGGCCTGATCGAGGATCATTACCGGAATTCGATTTTTAAACTGAAAAACCTGCAAAAAAACGCCGTCCAGCTTGGCCTGGACCTTTCCGGCGGCCTGTCCATCGTGCTACAGGCGAATCTGCCGGCCTACGAGGAAAAAGTGGGGCATCCGCTCAGCGAGGATGAACGGAACGGCGCAATCGCGCAGGCGCTTGAGGTGCTTAACAACCGTATCGATCGCTTTGGGCTTACCGAACCGGTCATACGGCGGCAGGGCGTGGATCAGATATATGTCGAAATTCCCGGCACGGCCGACCCGGAACGTATTAACGACATCATCATGGGCAAGGGGAGTCTGACCTTCCGTATGGTGGACGATGATGCGCTGGAGGCATTCGACCGCTACTACCAGGCCAACCCCGGCGCGACCTTTGACGGCCAGGGAAACCTTGTCGATCAAACAATTATCCCCGCCGACTGCGAGGTGCGCGGCGTATACGTCAAGGACCGTTACGGGCTTGACGAATTTACCGGTTATACCGTTATCAAGAAAGAGGTAGGGCTGGACGGCAACCATATCACGGACGCCCGCGCCGAACGGGACAACCTGGACGGCAGGCCCGAAGTAAACTTTCAGCTTGACGATGAGGGCGCGATCATCTTTGAAAAGCTGACGTCCGCAAACAAGGGCAAGCGGCTTGCCACGGTTCTGGACGACAGGGTACGGTCCCAGGCCGTAATTCAGAGCACGATACGGGAATCGGGCCGGCTTACAGGTTTTAGCGCGGACGAAACGGAAAACCTGGCCATGATTCTGCGGTCCGCCGCGCTGCCGGTGGAACTGGAGGTGGCGAACCAGCAAACCATAGGCGCCTCGATGGGCGAGGACACGATCTACCGGGGCCTGTACGCCCTGCTGGGCGGCCTTGCGGCGGTGATGGTATTCATGCTTGCTTTCTACAAAACAGCCGGATTTAACGCCGTTATTGCCCAAGTTTTTAACATATTCATCATGTTCAGCATACTTTCCGCGTTCAATTTTACGCTGACCCTGCCAAGCATAGCGGGCTTTATCCTGACAATCGGCATGGCGGTCGATGCCAACGTGATCATATTTGAACGTATAAAAGAGGAGCTGTTGCTCAAAAAAACGCGAAGGGCGGCGGTGGAATCCGGTTTTAACAAGGCGTTCTGGGCGATCATGGACGCCAACATAACCACGTTCATAGCGGCTGTTTTCCTGTCTCAACTGGGTTCAGGCCCGATTCAGGGCTTTGCCGTGAGTCTTGCGATAGGCGTTTTTTCATCCGTCTTCACGGCCCTGTTCGTGTCCCGCCTGATCTTCGACTTTGGTACCGATATTCTGGGTAGCAGGAAAGTCTCTATAAGCTGGAGGATAAAATAATGAGGCACGTTGTCAAATTTTCAAGGTTTTTCCTGCCAGCCATGGTATTTTCCCTGCTCCTGATAGGCGGCGGCATAGCCGTTTACATACTGAATGGCGGTTTTAACCTCGGCATCGATTTTAAGGCCGGGCTTATCCAGGAATTGCAGATCGCGCCAAGCGCCTTCAGAATCACGTACAACGGGAAGGGGAACGCTACGTTTTACTTTACCCGCTCCGGCGTAGAAATCGTTATTTCCGGGCCGGATACGGACGGCGCTACCCATACCTTTAACTTTGCGGAGTATACGACGCTCGACAGCCTGGTCGAGGCGCTTGGCGGCGCTGTTGACGGGCTCGACATCGAAACCGAGGCGCCCGGCAGTACGGCTACGGCGTGGTTTATACAGAACGCGCACGGGAATCCGCAGATAAACGCGGAACCTTACGTTGTGCATTACCTTGAACCGGGAAGCTCCGGCGTGGAGTCGGAGGTGAGGGCGAGTCTCGACTCGATTGAGGGCTTGTCCGTGCAGGTGCTTGGGACGCCGTCCGACCGTCATTTCCTGATCCGCATGGATGAGGGCTCAGGCGGAGCTGTGAATTCCGACGATATAACGGCCCGGCTTGAAGAGGCGTTTGGCGCGGGCGAGGTGGTTGTGACCAGATCGGATTTTGTCGGTTCGCGTTTTTCAAAACAACTGGCGGATCAGGCCGGGTGGCTGATGTTTTTTACGCTTCTTTTAATCCTGGCCTACGCCTCGGTACGGTTTAAGCCGCAATTTGCGATAGGGGCCGTTCTTGCCATAGCGCACGACGCGCTGATAATGGTGGCCTTTATCACATGGTCGCGGATGGAATTCAATACGACGACGATAGCGGCGATTCTTACAATACTTGGCTATTCGATAAACGATACGATAGTTGTTTTTGACCGCATACGCGAGGTGCGCCGCCTGTACCCTGATGAGGGCTTTACAAAGCTGCTGGACCGTGCGATCACCGAAACGCTGGGGCGTACAGTAATAACAACGCTTACCACCATGCTTGCCGTCCTGTCCCTGTACATATTCACATCGGGCTCGATGAAGGATTTCGCGCTTGCCTTGCTTGTAGGCATGATTTCCGGCGTATACTCCACGATATTCGTAGCCTGCGGATTCTCCTCATTCTGGCAAAAATATATGAGGCGGGGAAAGCGGGACGAGGCGCTGAAGGGCTATGTGAAAGCGGCGGCAAAGACAGCCGGAGCTTAAACCGATGCGGGTTGTCATACTGGCTGGCGGCTTGGGCACCCGTATGTCGGAGGAAACGGAGCTTAGGCCCAAACCTATGGTCGAGATAGGCGGGCGTCCCGTACTCTGGCACATAATGAAGATTTATTCCCACTGGGGCTTCAACGATTTTGTTGTGCTGACAGGCTATAAGTCTCATATCATCAAGGAATTTTTTATAAATTATTACACCCGATATTCGGATATTACGGTTGATATGCTGAACAACGCGGTGGAACTGCACAAGACAAGGACGGAGCCGTGGAAGGTTACGCTGTTGTATACGGGCCCCGGCACGATGACAGGCGGCAGGCTTCTGCGGGCGCGCGGGTATCTTGAAAATGAACGTTTTTTGCTTACCTACGGGGATGGCGTAAGCGATGTTTCCGTCCCTGCCCTTATCCGCTGCCACGAGGAAGCGGGCAGGGTCGCAACCTTGACGGCTGTCCAGCCTGCCGGACGTTTCGGCAGCATAGCGATAGACGCGGGGGGTTTGGTAAAAAACTTTGTGGAAAAACCAAAAGGCGACGGATCGTGGATCAACGGCGGATTTTTCGTGATGGAGAGCGGCATTTTTGATTATTTGAAGGATGACGGCACGGTTCTGGAGTGCGAGCCGCTGGAAACACTTGCACGGGAGGGTCAGCTTAACGCTTACAAACATCACGGCTTTTGGAAGGCGATGGATGCCTTGCGTGACAAGAATGAGCTGACGGAGCTGTGGCTTGCCGGCAAGGCCCCTTGGGCGCTCTGGTTGTAAATGTTGTATGGACGTTTTTGAAAAGAAATACATGGTGACGGTTGGCGATGTGGATACGGACCGTTACATCAAGCCCTCGGTTCTGTTTGATTTTTTTCAAAGCCTTACTACGGAGCACGGGGAGGATTTGGGTGTCGGACTCGACACGATGCTGGGCAACGGACATGGCTGGGTGCTTTCGCGCTTTTCCGTGCTGGTATACAAACGGCCCAGGTTTGCCGATACCTTGACGATCAGAACCTGGCCGCAGGGTTTTGATCGGCTTCTGTGTATGCGCAACTACGATGTTTTGGACGGCTCCGCTACGCTGCTGGCGCGCGCCTGTAGCTCCTGGCTTGTACTGGACATCGGGAAACGCCGCCCGCTCCGCCCCGAAGCGCTTACCGTCCGGCTGCCGCTAAACGAGGGGCGGCCCTTCCTGGAGGGCGGCGCACGCAGCCTGGCAAAACGGGATGATCTTGTAAAAACGGCCGAACGGACGCCACTCTACTCGGACATAGACTTTAACGGGCATGTAAATAACGCCCGCTACATCCAGTGGATACAGGACGCCCTGCCAAAAGACTTTATAAAAAACGCCTCAAGGCTGCGGATAGACATAAACTATGTGAATGAAGTTGTGTTGGGCGAAACGGTGGAAATTTACTCGTCGGCGGCAGACCCGGACCTTGAGCTTGCGCTGGAAGGACGCAAAGTTTCCGACAAGCAGGCGGTTTTTCGCGCCGGGATAAAAATTGGCGGGTAAGGACCTTAACGGACGTATTGTATTTTTGGATTCCGGCGCGGGCGGGTTGCCGTACCTGGGCGCGTACCGCGCGCTGGATCCGGAACGCCCGCTTTTGTACGTTGCCGACAAAAAGAATTTCCCTTACGGCGAGAAGACAAAGGCGGGCCTTGTTTCGCTGCTGCTTGAATTGACGGCCCGTGTACAAAAACATTTTTCGCCGGCCCTGATTGTAATTGCCTGCAACACGGCTTCCGTGTCGGCTCTTGCCGAACTACGGCAATGTTTCCCCGGCACGGACTTTGTGGGTACCGTCCCCGCCGTAAAACCGGCCCTGCTTTCCAGCGCAAAAAAACATATAGCCATACTTGGCACCAAACGGACGCTTCAGGACCGGTACATAAACGGCATCGCGGAAAGCACGGCAAACGATTGTACGGTAACACGTATCTCCGCCGCTGAACTGGTCGATTTTGTTGAATACCGTCTCGATCACGCGGGCAGGGGGGAACGGATGGCGGCGGCAAAAAAATACATGGATGCCGTAAGGGAATGCGGGGCGGACGCGCTTGTGCTGGGCTGTACGCACTTTTTGTTTTTGCTTGATGAATTCAGGGAAGCCGCGGGCCCCGGTATACGTGTGTTCGATTCGATTGACGGAGTCTGCCACAGGGTAGAAAGTATACTGGCACAGGGAAGCAGGGCGGGCAGCGACTCAGCCCTCCGTAGCTCCGCTAAAACGCGACCGGGCGGCGGATTGGGGGGTAGCCCGCAACCGTGTGCGGGCGTAGGGGGGCGCGACGGTGAGGCGGCTGTGTGCCGTCGCCGGTACGGAAACAGCGCCCCCCTCATGGAAGAAGCCGAAAAAGAAAGCTTGCCGGACAGCGCGGGACGGCGGTCGAATCTGCTGCTTGTTACCGGTGACGAGGGCGGCGGTGAACTGTGGGAGCGCCGCGCCGCATGTTTTGACCTGTCTTTTGTTAAACCGCAGGGTTGGGACGATGTATGACATACCTTATACCGGAGGATGTGGTGCCGGCCGGGGGCGTGGTACGGGAGGGGCGCGTCTTATCCGGATCGTGCAATGTTTTTACCGTAAAAACGGAGGGCTGCCCGCCTGAAATTCATGAATGCCGCATAAAGGGAAAGGTGTTGAAGGCCGCGCGGGGCTTTTACAACCCGCTCGCGCCCGGTGACCTGGTGGAATTCGATCCTGTCGCGGGGCTGATACTGTCCCTGCGTGAACGCCGTAACGTGTTTACCCGCTTTAACATGAAGGGCTACGCGCCACAGCTGTTAGCGGCGAATGTTGACGCCGTTGTCTGCCTGACCAGCCCGGCCTCGCCCCCGTTTCGCCCCCGTTTTTTGGACCGCCTGCTGCTGCAGGCGGAGGCGGCGGAAATCCCCGCCCTGGTGGTCTGTAACAAGGCGGACCTGTTTGCCGCGCTTGACGGCGAGGCACGCGCCGCGGTGGAAAAACGTTTGTCGGATTTTGAGCGGATGGGCTACCCCGTCCTGCGAATTTCCATAAAAACAGGTGAAGGTTTGAAAGGCCTGGAAACGAAACTAAAAGGCGGACGGGCCGCGCTTGTGGGGCAGAGCGGCTGCGGCAAGACGAGTCTTTTGAACGCGCTGCTGCCCTCGGCCGGACAGAAAACGGGCGCCCTTAATAAAAAGTATGACCGCGGGAACCATACCACGGTGATGTCCGTTATGTTCGATGACGGGGTGTCCGGTTTCAGCCTGATCGATACGCCTGGCATACGCCGTCTTGTACCGGAGGGGGTGGCTCCCGGCGATGTGCAAAACCTGATGCGGGACTTTGCGCCGTTTGCCGGTAAATGCGCGTTCGGGCTTTCCTGTACGCACCGTACCGAAACAGGCTGCAAGATTCGGGAAGCGCTTGAAACAGGCGGGATTCACGAGGATCGTTTGAAAAGCTACTTCCGTATAACCGAAGAGCTGGCTTTTTACAAAAACCTTTTGTAAGCGCTGCTCAGCGCTTCGCGCTGAGCAGGACTCGCAAAGGCTAAACTTGGCCGGGAATTCGGGTTTTCCGGCTGTTTCAGGGGGGCTTTTCCCTGTACCGGTTTTCGGCATGGGGTGAAAATGGCGGATCACGCGGAACTCAGGGCTGAAACCGGCGCTGTTGGGGGTCGATTTATATCCGGGTTATAGCACCTGCAAGGCGGAGTGGGTGGTGAATAGTGAGGCTTTCGGGGCTGCCGGAGGAGGGTGCGGCGGCAGGGAGAAGCGGGGAAAGGAGGGGGATCGCGGGTCAGCGTCCCCGATTCTTGATAATGGGGTCTGACCCCAGAGGGTCAGACCCCGGTCGGGGGGCCGCCTCGGCCTCCGGCCCCGCTTCCGCCTCATTGCGGGGTCAGACCCCGGTCGTCGGGGTCGCTCCCGCCTCCTCCGCTTCCGCCTCATTGCGGGGTCAGACCCCGGTCGGGGGCCGCCCCCGCCCCCTCCGCTTCCGCCTCATTGCGGGGTCAGACCCCGGTCGGGGGCCCCTTCAGTTTCCGCCCTCGCCAAACACCGTTTCCGCCTCATTGCGGGGTCAGACCCCGGTCGTCGGGTCGCCTCGGCCTCCGGCCCCGGTTCCCCCGTTTCCGCCTGATAATGGGGTCTGACACCGGAGGGTCAGACACCGGTCGGGGGGCCGCCTCGGCCTCCGGCCCCGCTTCCGCCTCATTGCGGGGTCAGACACCGGTCGGGGGGCCGCTCCCGCCTCCTCCGCTTTCGCCTCATTGCGGGGTCAGACCCCGGTCGCCGGGGTCGCTTCAGCCCCTGCCGCCGCCAAACACCGCTTCCGCCTGATAACGGGGTCAGACACCGGTCGTCGGCGGGGCCGCTTCAGCCCCCGCCTCCTCCGCTTTCGCCTCATTGCGGGGTCAGACACCGGTCGCCAGGGCCGCCTCGGCCACCGCCCTCCCCCCCACCGCTTGGGCCGCAACCCCGGGTCAGTACCCGGCGGACGGGGCCCCCGGAGCTCCCGCCCTCGCCTCCTCCGCTTTCGCCTCATAGGGGGGTCAGACACCGGTCGGGGGGCCGCCTCGGCCTCCGGCCCCGCTTCCGCCTCATTGCGGGGTCAGACCCCGGTCGGGGGGTCGGAACCCCACACCTCTGAAAACCAGTCACACCGGTGGCGCTCGGGGGGCGGGGGCGGCGGCGGACCCGTG
>JAITKQ010000013.1 GCA_031278295.1 Spirochaetaceae bacterium
CCCAATCAGCGGCAAGCCGTGCGGCTTGTCTTACAGAACTCGCCCTCGTAAATGATGCAACGCTTACAAGATACCCCGCCGCAAACTTGTTTGCGACTTCAGGGCGGGGAGGTTCATTAACTCCTTATACCACAAGAAATTACAACTGTAGTCACAATATTTCCGGGATTTTAGCTTATTTCGGCCTACCAACATTTTCAAGTCAAATTTTCTTGCCGTTTTGTATGGTCAAACCCCGTTCTTTCTGTTCTGTGCGTTAAACGGGGCCTTGCCAACGAAAGCCGTTTAGCGCGGGAATCCGGTTTCAGGTGAAACCGGATAAAAAAAAGCGGGCTTTTGGCCCGCTTTTTTAATACCCGCAAACGGGGAAACGCCCGCCTTAATAATCGTTGGGCGTATTTCCTGTTACAAGGCCGCCTAATTTGTTAAATACGGCACCGTATTGGCCCAGAGAAACACCGCCGCCAGCGGCGCTGGTATTGCCGCTGATACTTCCGCCGTTCATCGTAAAATTACCCATAGAGACGACGTGTACCCCGCCGCCGGCGGAAGCCGATTCATTGCCGGTAATTTCACCGCCGGTCAGGTACGCGTGCGAATCGCCGTCAATAAATAGACCGCCCCCTTTTTCTGTTTTTACGCCGCCATTCTTCTCTATTTTACCGCCGGACATGATAAAATACGTTCCATTCTGCACATAGACGCCGCCGGCGTACCCGTCGTTGTGGTTGAAATCATTGTTGTTGTCCGTTATTAGTCCCGCCAGCATGCTCATGCTGCCCTTGTAAATCATGACAGCCCCTCCGCTTCCGCTTGAGTTGCCGCGTATCTCACCGCCGTCCATTACGAATTCACCCTCCGATTCGGAAGCGTGCGTACCTATGCGAACGGCGCCGCCCCATAAGCTACGTCCGCCGGTCAGAACGAGCTTGTCGCCCAGCGTTACCTTGTTATTGCCGATGTACAGAACTAGCCTGCCATTGCCGCTAACCTTGCCCGCGTCCAAAATTCCGCCTGTAGCGGCGTCACCTTTTAGGATGATAGGCGGGTAGTTGCCGGCCCCCGAAACATCGACCATCGCGTCGCCAGGTCCGGAACTGCTGGAAGCGGTTATTTTGCCGCTGACAACAATCACCGCGCTTTCGCCTACCGGCCATTTACCGGAGCGGTACAGGGATTTTATCTTGTCAAGCGCCTTCTGTACCGTGGCAAGAGGGGCGGAGGCGCTGTTTCCCGCCGCCGAGTCGCTTCCGGTCGAAGAAACATACCATGTAGTATTCTGCGTACCCGGCGTCTGCGAAGCGCCCGGCGTCTGCGAAGCGCCCGGTGTCTGCGAAGCGCCCGGCGTCTGTGAAGCGCCCGGTGTCTGCGAAGCTCCCGGCGTCTGCGAAGCTCCCGGTGTTTGCGAAGCGCCCGGCGTCTTGTTAGCGTCGGCATTCGATGATTTAGCGTCCTTACTACTTTCGTTTAAAGATGAACCTAAAATCTCGCAACCTGTCGTACAGGCCACGCCAAGCGATACCATAAAAAGTACCGGTATTAAAAATTTGTTATGTATATTATATAAACCCTTCATAATTCTAATATAACAAAAAAATGAAGGTGTGTGTATAATAGAGTTGTTCAGAAACCTCAGTTTCTGAACAACTTCCGCTGAAAAAAAAGGCAAAATGCTTTGCATTTTGCAAGACTTGTTCAAGAACCCGTGGGCTTTTGCCCACATTCAAATAGGTTCTTGAACAAGTCCAATAATAACAGTATGGACACCGCCTGTCCGCGCGTGTAACGGCGGCGGTGAAGCGCCGGCCGTTTTAACCGGTATCAGTCGTGGATCAGCAGATCCAGGTCAATCTCGGCCGCTGTACAGGGGGTTTTTATGTCCCAGTTTTCGAGGAGTTCCGGGTGGAACTCGCCAAAAACCCCGACTATCGTGCCGGATCGGACGATCTGGGCGGCGCGTCCCGGTATAAAGCGCGGGTCGTCCGCTTCCTGTACAGTGTATTCACGGGAAATGTAGTAAAACAGAGTCTGTATCAAGGCTGCCATACCGTTAAAGTTAGCGTCCGTGCCGGCGTACAGGATGCCGGCGTACTGGCGTGTCGCCGTGCCGTAGTTTCTGGACGGGTCCTTGTAGGCCACCTTGCCTACCTCGAAAATTTTGTGGGGGTAGGCGGCGTTGGCGGAGACGGCCTCGCTCGCGGCAAGGCTTGCCAGCGGCGAATCGCGCACGTACTCGTGGTTTTCTGTCATCGGGTTGGCTATACGGATGATCTTCCCGCCCGTACCGCGCATCCGTGTTACCAGATCTTTTTTGGAGCCAAGGTAGTTGTAAATCATCTCCTGAAAGCCGGCACCGACCAGGATTTCCTTTACCCTGCGGCTAAAAACCGTTACCGGCGAGAGTCTGCCGATTGTAAAATCGCGCGGGCGCTCCGGCGTGAAGGTGTCCAGCCCCCGCCCCAGCATCACGTCCTCCATAACATCGGCGGCGTGCAGGTAGTCGTTCCTGTACTCGGGCGGCCACGCACGGACGCCCTCAACCATTTCCGTTGTTCCGGCCTCGAAGTACTTCTGTTTTTCCGCCCTGCAACCCATACGTTCCAGCGCAGCTACGCAAGCCCTTCCGTCCAGCGGCTCGCCCAGAAATTTCCTGATACGATCGAGGCTGCAAAATACCGGTTGCTGAAAGTAGAACGGCGTCGTAACCGTCCTGCCAAACGGCGTGTCGTACCCGTAACAGACTTCCACCGGCTCTATGGTCCAGCCCTGATCGGCAAGATCGCAGGCCGCAATCGAGGCGGCGTGGGTAACGGCGGCCATGTCCGTGCCGGTTAATTCTACAAAAAGTTCCGAATCGCCCACCTGTACCGCACCCTGATCGGCGGAGTTTATGATCGGCGGGTAGGAAAGTACCGCGTCCCGTGCGTCAAGCAGAAGCGGGTGAAGGGCTTCCTGTTCCAGAATGAACGCGTACTCCCTGCCCTTGGGATGCTTTTTCAGAATCTCGCGCAGCGTAAACGCCCTTCCTTCCACAGGATTACCGTCGCAAAGTTCCCACTGTAGCGGCACAAACGAAACCGAATCGGGATCAAGCGCCCTGTAGTGTACCGGCCATTTTACCAGCGCGGCGCGGTAAACGCCCATGGAAATCGCCCGCCTCTTACGCCCGTAGTTCCAGGCAAGCTTTTCCTGAGTCTGGATCATGTCGCGTAGCCCCGCGTCGGTGGTTTCTTTGCCACACGCGATGAAACCGGCAAGACAGGGGCGCACGGCCCTGACGCTGTCTTCGACTATTACGCGCTTTTTTGCGTCCTTCATACCGCCGGGCATGGAAAAGAAGGGGTAAAACGGTATTTTCCCGCCGTGATAGACGCGGAGCTGCCGCGCACAGCCGGCGGTTCCCCACAGATCCGGCCTGTTTGTATCGTTCAACTCGATTTTTAAGGTACGCTCCTCCTCGGCAAGGCCCTTGTCGCCGTCTTCGTCAAGTTCCGCCTTGGCGCATAGAAGCGCCGCCCCAAGCTCCTCACGGGTTTTCCAGCGTTTCCCGGCAAGGCTAAAAAAAAGTGTTTCGTTTACTTCTATCTTTGGCATGGTTAACTCCTGTGTATGCCGGCCTTCTTTTCCGTCCGGCTGTAAAATATTTTATCATAAACACGTAGGCCGCGGTTTGGGGGGTAGCGCAAGCCAGCCTAAGCCCGCTTGCGGGCGGCGCGGGCTGGAGCGAAGGGGGGACGGGCAATGAATGCCGCACCCTGCCGGATAAGGTATGGAAATCCGTCCCCCCTCAAAATTTTTCATTCTGTCCCTACCGCTTCCGATACGTACAGTGTGGTGAGGAATGTAAAAACAAGGGCCTGGATAAAGCCATCAAAGAAATCGAAGTACAGCGAAAGCGGGATGGGTATTACAAGCGAGAATTTTACCGCGCCGGCAAGCGCTATGTTTATCAGCGTCATTATTATGAAGCCGCCCAGTATGTTACCGAACAGGCGGAGACAGAGGGATAGCGGCCTGATGACATACTCCAGCAGGTTGAACGGGAGCATCGCCGGCACGGGACGTAAAAGTTTTTTGAACCAGCCGGCCGGCCCGCGTACGGCAAGGCCGCTGAAAAGCATCAGCAGGACGGACAGGGCCGCCAAGGCCGCGCATACGTTGATGTCGCGTGTCGGCGGCTTTATGTCGAATACAGGCTCTCTGCCAAACGCAAATACCGGTGTTATCGCCGGCAGTATGTTGGCGGTAAGCAGGAAAAGAAAGAGGGTTCCTATGTAGGGGTTGAAAATTTTGGCGTGTTTGCCGAACTGCTGCTTTGAAAAATTGTTTAGAAACTCTATGCCGGCCTCCAGCAGGGTTTGAAAGCCGCGCGGTATCCGCCGCAGATTCCTGGTAGCAAGCAAGGCGGCGCTTACAAGCAGAATCATGACCGCCCATGAAACGATAACGGTTTCCGTTACCGGAATTTTGTGCCCCGCCATGCTTATCGTAAAAACAGTCTCGATTTCGAGACTCTTCATCAATTCTTCACCCAAATTCATGTTATGCTTTCCACGTCTTTTTTGAAGAAAAAATCGTCCTTAAAGTAGGTTTTTAGTAGCTCTTCCGGGATTTTGTGGTTGTTGTTCATGCTTTCGTAAGTCTGTTCCAGAAAGCCCTTGATCACGTAAAAACAGCCAAGAAAAAAGAATTCGTTCACCTTCTCGATTGCGCTGAAGGCCTGGTACAGGGCAAGGGGGTTGTCATGGACGAATTCAAAACTTATATAGTCAACGACCGCTTTTTGACTCAGGCTGCACGCAAATACAACTTCTGAAACGGGAAAGCCCATGCGCATCCTGTCCTTGCCCATACCGACGAAGTAGGCGCCTATATGCTTTCTGTCTATCCCGCGTTCAATGGAGCGGGCAAGTTGCGGATAGAGAGGGGCGTTCAGTTCGCAAAGCTGCTCGTCCGAAAGTCTGTTGTAATGTTTTAGCTGGCTCTCTTTGCGGATAAAGTTCTTCCAGCGCCGGGCGATGGCTTCCGCTTTAAAATTGAAGGTTTCTATCAAAACACAGTCGTTCATGCCGTTTATTGTAATGGTTTCAAGCCTATCTGTCTATGCCCCGCAGTGAGAAAAGCGAAAAAGTAACCGAAAAGTATGGTTTGAGACAGAAAGAAAATGTAACTCAAATTAAAGGCATCCGAAAGATGCCCGGTATCTGGAGGATGCCCAAATGGGGTTACA
>JAITKQ010000016.1 GCA_031278295.1 Spirochaetaceae bacterium
AGTGTTTTGACTAGAAGAACGATCTCTTCTAGCTAGGAGAACGATCTCTTCTAGCTAGGAGAACGATCTCTTCTAGCTAGGAGAACGATCTCTTCTAGCGAGGAGATCAATCTCTTCTAGCTAGGAGATCGATCTCTTCTAGCTAGGAGATCAATCTCTACTAGCCAGGAGCGCGATCTCTTCTAGCCAGTAGCGCGATCTCTTCTAGCCAGGAGCGCGGTCTCTTCCAGCCAGGAGCGCGGTCTCTTCCAGCCAGGAGCGCGGTCTCTTCTGGACGGGAGAACGATCTCTTCTGGACGGGAGATCGATCTCTGCTGGACGGGAGAACGATCTCTTCTGGACGGGAGATCGATCTCTGCTGGACCGGAGATCGATCTCTGCTGGACAGCAGATCGATCTCTGCTGGACGGCAGATTGATCTCTGCTGGACGGCAGATCGATCTCTGCTGGACGGCAGATTGATCTCTGCTGGACGGCAGATCGATCTCTTCTGGACGGCAGATCGATCTCTTCTGGACGGCAGATCGATCTCTTCTGGACGGCAGATCGATCTCTTCTGGACGGCAGATCGATCTCTTCTGGACGGTAGATCGATCTCTTCTGGACGGCAGATCGATCTCTTCTAGCTAGGAGAACGATCTCTTCTAGCTAGGAGAACGACCTCTTCTAGCCAGAAGCGCGATCTCTCCTAGCCAGGAGCGCGACCTCTGCTAGCCAGGAGCGCGGTCTATTCTATACTCGCGACGACTGCGAGCGGGCGGCCAGCCATAAATGGCTGGCAAATGCGGGTTTTTTCAGCGCCGCGCAAGCGAAATAAATATCGCATATTTTCATATAGTGTTTTGTACGGTAGATCGATCTCTTCTGGACGGTAGATCGATCTCTTCTGGACGGTAGATCGATCTCTTCTGGACGGGAGAACGATCTCTTCTGGACGGGAGCGCGATCTCTTCTGGACGGTAGATCGATCTCTTCTGGACGGTAGATTGATCTCTTCTAGCTAGCAGATTGATCTCTGCTAGACGGTAGATTGATCTCTGCTGGATGGAAGGCTTGCTCTCCCCGCAGGGGGATGCTGCCGCCTTTGCCCGTGCGCCGCGTCCAACAGGGACAGGCCCCGACGCGGGGCTCTGCCCCGCTTCTGGAGTTTTGCCACGCAAAACTCCACAGGTAAGGGGGCGTTGCGGGGGGCCTTGCCACCCGCTGAGGGGGGTAGTGGAGCCGCTTGCGGCGGGAACGAGGGGGGAAGCGGGCAAACATTGTTTGCCATCCCCCCGCATTAACTTGCTGACAGGGGAAGGCTGGATAGAGAGGCTCTGGGCAACAAACGGGTCAAGGGATTTTGTTACGAGGCGCGGTAGTCTCCGTTAAGAGTGGATAGTCTTGACGGAGAAACGCGCTTCTTTCTGCCGGCTGCCGGATGGCGCGAAGCGGAAAGGCATCGGATGCCTTTTGTCCGCTTCGCGTTAGAAGTCGTCGTTTTTAGCGGTCTCGGTAAAATCTGTGCCGCCGATAGTTACCGTGCCGCTGTATTTATACAGGGCGGCACTGCCATTTGTAGCGGTATTTGCGTTGGTGGTGTCGTTAATGCCGTAAACCGTGCCGTCGGTTTTGGTGAACGCACCGCCGTTAATATACACGCCGCCGCCGTTGGTGCTTGCCGTGTTCTTGCTGATGGTGCCGCCTGACATGGTGAAGTTTCCTGTCCCAATATACACCCCGCCGCCGTTGGTTGCCTCGTTATCGCTGATTTCCGCGTCGCCGCTCATGGTAAAGGTGCTACCGGTCGCGGTAAACACACCGCCGCCTTCCTTGTATGTTCCTTCCGTGCTGTTCCCGCTGATCGTGCCGCCCGACATCGCAAATGCGCCCGCGTTATACACGCCGCCGCCCCTGTTTGCCGTGTTCCCGCCAATCGTGCCGCCTGACATGGTGAACGTGATGAGCTCGGATTTAACATACACGCCGCCGCCGTCACTGCCGCCTGCCGTGTTCCCGCTGATGGTGCCGCCTTTCATGTTGAACGTACCGCCGTCCATATGCACGCCGCCGCCATGGGCGCTGTTGTTGCTGTTGCTTGTCTCGTTCCCGCTGATGGCTGCAGTGCCGAACATAGTGAACGTGACGCTGCCGGAAACATACACGCCGCCGCCGGCGCCACATTCATTGCCGCTTATTTTTCCGCCCTTCATATCAAACCCACCTAAGACTGCGATACGCACGCCGCCGCCATTGTAGGTCGCCTTGTTCCCGCTGATCGTGCCGCCTGTCATCGTGAAATTTCCGCCGTGAAAATTCACGCCGCCGCCGTGGGTTGCGTTGTTCCCGCTGATCGTGCCGCCGTTCATAGTGAACGCGCCGCTGCCGGAAGCAACACACACGCCGCCGCCGAAGCTGTTTCCATCATTCCCGCTGATGATGCCGCCCTTCATCGTGAAATTTCCGCCGCCCACATACACGCCGCCGCCGCCGCCAACGCTGTCGGCATTGGTGGCATTGTAGATGTTTTTGTTGTTTTGCAACGTTACGCCCGCGTTCATGGTAAGCGTTCCGCTGTTTACCATTACAAGCGCCGCCGTCGCAGTCAAGCCCTCGCCCTTGCCGCCGTCTATGACGAGGCCGTAGTTGCCGCCCCCCAGCGTGAGGCTCCCGCTTTCCACCGTGAACAGACTGCCGAAACCGCTTGCCCCGCGTGTGATTGTTCTCTCGCCGCCATCCGACACAAGGCGGATGTGTTTGCCGGAAAGCTCTACCGTTGAGGATATCGTAACGTCCGCCAGCAGTCTGACCTCTATCGGGTTGGCAGCGGTTCCGCCTGTGGCGAGGGGTATGGCCTCTTGTAATGTCGCCTTGTATATTGTTGTGTCGTCCGTCAAATCAACAGCCGCCCCCGCTTCTTTTAGTTTGCCTTCGTTGCCTTCAAGCACAATCATCTTCCCAACGCTTGTCGTGAACCGCTCTATTATGGCATCTGAAAGTGTTGCTCCAGTGGCGGCTTTCAGCACCGTTGTCCCTTCAGTCGTGACGTCCGGCGTTATCTTTGCGACAAGCCCGCTACCACCGTCCAGTCCGTCCACGGTAATCACCTTGCCTGACAAGAGGGACACATCGTTGTTCTGCTTCACGACCGCCGAGCCCGACATGGTGAAGGCCGCGGTGTTATCAACACGTACGCCGCCGCCGTTGCTGGTTGCCGTGTTCCCGCTGATGGTGCCGCCTTCCATCTTGAACGTGCCCTGAACAAACACGCCGCCGCCGGAGACGCTATCTATGTTCCCGCTGATGGTGCCGCCTTCCATCTTGAACGTGCCGGAGCCCTGATAAACGCCGCCGCCGAATTGTGCCTTGTTCCCGCTGCCTGCCGTAGCGCCGCCAATCGTGCCGCCCGTCATGGTGAATATGCAGTTGCCGGCACTGAACACACCGCCGCCGAGGCCGCCGTCGCTTATGGCCTTGTTCCCGCTGATGGTGCCGCCTTCCATATTGAACGTGCCGCCGTAAGCATGCACGCCGCCGCCGTTTTTGATGGTTGCCTCGTTCCCGCTGATGGTTGCGCTGCCGGACATCGTGAACGTGCCGCCGTTAGCATACACGCCGCCGCCGCCGTCGTAGCCGCCGCTGCCGGTGGCTTTGTTCCCGCTGATGGTGCCGCTTGACATAGTGAACGTGCCGCCTTCCATATACACGCCGCCGCCGTTGGTGGTTGCCTCGTTCCCGCTGATTCTTGCGCTGCCTTCCATCTTGAACTCGGTGCCGCTACCGTAAACATACACGCCGCCGCCGCCTGAGCTGGTTGCCGTGTTCCCGCTGATAGCTGCGCTGCCTTCCATCGTGAACGTGCCGCTCTGAACAAACACGCCGCCGCCGGATTTTGCCGTGTTCCCGCTGTCTGCTGTAATGCCGCCAATCGTGCCGCCTGACATGGTGAACGTGCTGCCGTCGGTAACATACACGCCGCCGCCTTCGCTGTCGCCGCCTGTGGCCGTGTTCCCGCTGATGGTGCCGCTGTTCATATTGAACGTGCCGTCTTCCATATACACGCCGCCGCCGCGGGCATCTTGGCCGGAGTGTGCGGCCTTATTCTTGTTGATAGTGCCGCCGTTCATCGTGAACGCGCCTTCGTCAACATTCACGCCGCCGCCGCTTAACGCAGAGTTCCCGCTGATTTTTGCGCTGCTTGACATGGTGAACGTACCCGGGTTGACAACAAACACGCCGCCTCCGCGTATTGCCGTGTTCTTGCTGCCTGCTGTATCGCCGCCAATCGTGCCGCCTGACATGGTGAACGTTTTGGCAACATACACGCCGCCGCCGTCTCCTGTAGCCTCGTTCCCGCTGATAATCGCGCTGCTTGACATCGTGAACGTGCCGCCGGAAACATACACGCCGCCGCCGTTGACGCTAGCCTCGTTCCCGCCAATCGTGCCGCCTGTCATCGTGAACGTGCCGCTACCGTCAAAATACACGCCGCCGCCGCTTTCTGAAGCATCGTTCCCGCTGATGGTGCCGCCGGACATAGTGAACGCGCCATTGCTGGCAACAAACACGCCGCCGCCGTCTGTAGCATCGTTATCGCTGATAGTGCCGCCTGTCATGGTGAACGTTTTGGCAACATACACGCCGCCGCCGTCTCCTGTTGTAGCATCGTTCCCGCTGATGGCGCCGCCTGTCATATTGAACGTGCCGCCGCCCACATACACGCCGCCGCCGGATTGTGCCGTGTTCCCGCTGTCTGCTGTAATGCCGCCAATCGTGCCGCCTGACATGGTGAACTCGCAGCCGTCGGTAACATACACGCCGCCGCCTTCGCTGTTGCCGCCTGTGGCCGTGTTCCCGCTGATGGCGCCGCTGTTCATATTGAACGTGCCGTCTTCCATATACACGCCGCCGCCGCGGGCATCTTGGCCGGAGTGTGTGGCCTTATTCTTGTTGATAGTGCCGCCTTGCATCGTGAACTCGCCTTCGTCAACATTCACGCCGCCGCCGCTTAACGCAGAGTTCCCGCTGATTTTTGCGCTGCCTGACATGGTGAACGTACCCTGGCCGACAACAAACACGCCGCCTCCGCGTATTGCCGTGTTCTCGCTGCCTGCTGTATCGCCGCCAATCGTGCCGCCTGTCATGGTGAACGTTTTGGCAACATACACGCCGCCGCCGTCTCCTGTAGCCTCGTTCCCGCTGATGGCGCCTCCGGACATAGTGAACGCGCCGCCGCTCACATACACGCCGCCGCCTGTACCGGAGGTGTTTTTGTTGTTTTGCAAGGTTACGCCGCTGTTCATCGTAAGCGTTCCGTCAACCGTGATGAGCGCGCTGTCCGCGGTTATGCTTTTGCCCTTGCCGCCGTCTATCACAAGTGTGACCGAGCCGTTGCCTGCCAGCGTAAGGCTTGCGCCGCTTTCCACCGTGAACAGGCTGCCCGTCGTAAAGCTCGCGTCCCGTGTCAGTGTAATCTCCGACACACCGTAGACGGGAACAAGCAGTACGTGCCTGCTGTCGATGTTTATCTCGTTGCCAATGGAGTGACTCTTCAACACGGTTATCTGGTCGGGAACTGGATTGCTTTCGGTAGAAGCGTCAACGGCCTCCTGCAAAGAAGCGTAGTATTTTTGATTACCGCTTACCCAGCGGGCCGCTACGACCAGCGCAAGTACGCCTTCATTTTCGGACAGCTTAAGCGCATATTTGCCGTCGGCCAATATAAATTTGTCGCAGTCCTCTTCTGTAAGCTGGTATGTAGCCACGACGCCCCTCAAAACAGCGCCATCCGTTTTTGTTGTGCTAATTTTTTTTACGGAAATGTCCTCGGGCGGTGTAAGCCCGCCGCCAACTTCGATCACGGCGTCTCCCTCTAGCACGACTTCGTTTACCGATACAGGGCCCTTCACCACAAGCCTGGCGTCGGTCTTAACCGTAACCGTACCGTTTACCGTCAGATTGCCGTCCAGAGTGAGCCCCCCGCTAACGCTGATATCGCCGGTTATTTTTTTTATCGCGTCGTTATCCGTCCCCAGCCGGATAAACTTGCCTTCAGGGATTTCGACGCTTCCGCCTATGCTGAAACCGGTAACTACGGTTATATCGCTTTCGGTATCGGTATCGTCAGGGGCGGCGGCAAGCGCCTCTTCCAGGCTGCCGTAGTATACGTCGTCCATTTTTACCACGCCCTTAGCCAGGCCGAATACGGCGTGCAGTTCTATATTTTTCCGGAACATTTCATCCGTGTCTTTAAAATCGGTTTTTTTGAAACTATATTTTCCGTTCTCCGCCGGGACCGGCTCTTTTTCGCCCTCTCTGCCTGAGAAAATCAGCGTACCATCTTTAAACGCATAAGAGTCGTAGGGCAGAATGATTACCTTGACAGACACCTCCTCCCCGTCAAATTGGGACTCGGCAATCATCGAGGGCTCCGCGTACACCTTCCCTTCTTCCGAAATATACGGCTCTATCGTGTAGTATTTTTCGTCCGCTTTTAATACTGTTATCCAGAATTCGGTTTTTTTACTATCGTTCGCGTTCAGCTTTACCGTCACCGTTTTTATACCGGGGCTTTCGCCGTCGATTAAAGCGTCAACTGTGTAGTCCTTTCCCGGTGCCAGATCGAGCAACTCGTTCAGGCTGTTCATGCCGTGTATTTCCAGCCCGTATTCGCTTGCCCAGGTTTCCGCGTTCTCCGGTATCGACTCTCCGTCGGCAAAGATATTCTTTTTCGGGGGTGTTTTTACGAATATCGTGTGTACAAGCCTTAACTCGGCCAGCCGTTCTTCCACCACGGAAATTATAGGCTGATTCAAGACTTCACAACCCGTGAACAGTACCAGACAAAAGAAAGGTAGCGGAAAGGCTTTTTTCAACACGAAACTCCTCCTTCAGATAGTAATAGTATAACGTTATCCGCTGTTTTAGGCAAGTATTCGCCGGGGCTTGCGGCGAAAAAGCGGGCGTGTACGAAACGCGGGGATTGAAGGGGCAACCCAAGGGGCTTGCCTGGCGAAACCCCGCAAAGCCCGGTTTCCGGCACGGAAATGCGCCCGGATTACATAAAAAATTTTTGTCACCATTCACTGTTTAAAACCATTCACTGTTTAAAACCATGCCGCCCCCATTGTTCATCGGACAAACATGCGCCCTTGATCTTTTGATGTGAGCTAACAATAATTTGTCAAGGAGTCGCGGCATAAAGGTTGTAGCGTTTACTGGAAGCCCGCACGGGGAGGGGCTCTATACGCTACGCACGGTGGGGCGTAACATGGCATGGCTGCTTAAAATCCTGGATCTCGGGCGCAAAAGTATCCCGCTTCCTCCGGAAGAAGATCGTGTCCGCACAAATTTTATCCGCTGACACGGGTGCCGCCGCGCGGCGTGGCTCCGGCTGCCGGCGGATTTTGCTTTGAAGGCTATGCGTTAAACCCGCCGGCGGGTTATAATCCCCTTATGATAAAGGAATTTACAGCGTATGACACGGTGCGGAACAATGCGATAAGGCTGGCGGCGCGGATTTACGATGACGGGTTTGTACCGGATGTTATATACGTTTCCCTGCGGGGCGGGGCCTACCTTGGTAATGTTATCAGCGAGTACTTTAAGCTTGTCCGCCGGAAACAGCGCCCCGTATACTACGCCGCCGTGGTGGCGCGGTCTTATACGGATGTGGCGCAGGCGGAGCGCGTAGCCGTTGACGGCTGGACCTACGCGCCTGAGTATTTGCGGAACGGGGACAAGGTGCTGCTTGTCGATGATATTTTTGATTCCGGGCACACATTGAATCATTTGGCGAACATTATCATGGAAAAAGGCATTCCGCGCCGCGATCTGAAGATAGCGGTACATGATTACAAACATTTTTATGACCTTGAAAGCCAGTACCCCGTGCAACCCGATTACTGGTGTCGTAAAATCGATCTTTCGCTGAAGGACGAGGCGCTGTGGGTACACTACCTGAGCCATGAGCTTGTAGGGCTTTCCGCCGCTGAGGTCGAGGAATACTACTATTCAAAAGACGCGGACTTGCGGCCATTTCTGGATGTTTTGGCTACGAAGGACGACAATGATTTGCGGGATCGATGAGGCCGGGCGGGGGCCGCTGGCAGGGCCGGTATGCGCGGCGGCGGTCGTGCTGCCGGAGGATTTTCCTCGGGGTATACTGGGCGATTCAAAAAAACTCAGCGAACGCAGGCGGGAGGAGGCGGCGGAACTTATCTACGGAAAGGCGTCCGCCTGGGGGGTGGGCTGGGCTACCCATTCGGAGATAGACAAGGTGAACATACTGCGGGCCAGCCTTCTTGCGATGATGCGGGCTTTCCACGCGATGATGGAGGAGGCCGACGAGGCTTTTTTGCGGAAGATGCTTGACGCGCCCAGGTTTGAGGTGATCGTTGACGGCAACCACAGCCCCGATATACCTTGCCCGAAACGGGACGCCTTTTCGTACGACGGCGATTTTTCGTGCCGCGCCCTGGTCAAGGCTGACGCGCAGGTACATGAGGTGATGGCGGCATCCATACTGGCAAAAACGATGCGTGACGCGCTGATGCGTGACTTTGCGTTGATGTACCCGGCCTATGGCTATGAAAAGCACAAGGGCTATCCCACGAAGGAACACATAGAGGCTTTGAAAAAGGTAGGCCCATCGCCGATCCAGCGCCTGACCTTTGCCTACGGGGAAAAATTGAACCGGTACGGGCGCCGGTGAATTTTAGGCATGACCCTGGATTTGGCGCGGTGATATATTTTAGAATATGGCTCTAGCGGAAAAGAACATGCTACGCCGTTTTGCGGCTTCGGCTTTTGCGGCGTTCGTTACCCTTTATCTGGCAGTATATTTTCTTTACACGCCGCGGCTGGGACCGCACTATGATTTTTTGGCGGAAGTACGCCCGCGCCTGAAAGCGTCCCGTCCGTTCGGGGTGGGGGCGCGGACGGACGCTACGGACGGCGCACGGCAGGATACGCCCGCGGAACAGGCCGCGGCCCGCGAGATTCTGCTTATCGAAAGCGGTTCAGGGACTGAAAACCTTATCGCGGCCTCTACCGCCTTCGCGCTGATAATGACTCTGACCGAGATGAACGCCTCCTCCCTGCTGATCGAAACGCCGGTACTCGGCGTTTCGAGCGGACGCGCCCCGGGCGAGGCGGATCTGGTCTACCGCTTCGACGACGAGTTCAGCATCATCGAATCGAACATAAAGAATCTGTTTGACGGCATCAGACTCGGTTCCATCATCCCGCGTGACGCCGCCCGTTATGTTGACGATGTGATAAAGCTGACGGAACAGGGCAAAAACCGGCTGCTTTCCGCCGCCGTGCAGGGTGACGAAGAACAGGCGGAGCGTCTGGAAAACGCGTCGTCCGTTTTTGGCGCCGTGTACATACCGGGCGACCTGCTTGTCGATGTGATTAGGCCGGGAAACAGGGCCCGGCCACCGATGAACCGGCTCTACGTCCCCGTCTACTCCCGTCCGCCGCCGGACGCGGACGGGAAGGTACGCCGGATAGCGCCGGTTCTAAGCGACCCGGACGGCCAGGAGTACGAGTACGCCGCGTACAGCGCGCTGAAAAAGCGGTATTCAAAATCGGAACTGAAGGCAGCTGACGACGGGTTTATCCTCGAATTCGCCGCTAAAGCGCAGGACGGTGAGTCAGACGATCAAATTTTTGTGCTGGACAGTAACGCGGCCCTGCTGTTTGGCGTACCCACCGGCGGCGGCGGCGCGTTCAGAAAAATAGAACTTGCCCTGTTCCTGGAATATAACGAAGCGGACAGTATGTTGTACCGACTGCTCGACGAAGCTCCGACGCTTGCGCGGTACGCCGACATCTCGGTAGAAAACTACCCGCCCTTTCTGTACGAACAGGCCCTGCTGGTCCGTGAAACACTGCTGGAAAATCCTGAGACGGAGTTGAAAGAGCGCTGGAAGTATTTACGCGCCGCTTATTACGATGCCCTGGATAAATTTTTTGATCCGGACAGCGGCGCGGGTGCAAAAATAAGGTCCTCGTTCCGCAGCCTGGAGGAGAGGGAAAATCTTGATGAGGCGGGCCTGGCAAGGCTCGCCGCGTTACGAAATGAACAGATGGAAATGTTTGGTACCGCAAGGGAGCTATACATGGACCTCGCCACGCAACGTAAAAAACTTGGGGAACAGCTAAACGCTTCGTTCTGTATTTTGGGCCCTGTTTCACGCGACACGGAGCTTTCCGCCATGTTTGTCAACAGCATCATAACCGGAAACTATACGGTTCCCGCAAACATTAAACAGATCCTGTTCAGCTCCATTGCGGTTGTCCTGCTACTACTGTTTGCGGTATCCCGTATGGGGCCGGTACTGTCGTTTTGCTTTTCCTTTTTGATGACGGTACTTACAGTCCTTGGCTTTTCTTGCGGCTTTGTACTGAGCGGCTTGTGGATAGATCCCTTAATTCCCGGCGTGTCCCTGGCGGCCGGCGCCGTCGTGTCATCGTTGTACGCCGTATCCATAAAGAAACGGTCCGAAATACAGCTGCGTTGCGCCTGCGGAGCGATCGCTCCCGAAACTTACCTGAAAGCGATGGCGCGAAGCGGCGGCTTGATCGGCGAAAAGGAAACAAGGTGCAAGGCCGCCGTAGTCTTCGTACGCCGCCCCGATCTCGCCGCGCTCGAAAACAGCGCCGACCCGCAAAAATCCGCAGCCGCGTTGAAACATTTCAGAAATGAAATAGGCGCGGCCTTCGTCAAAGCCGGCGCCGTGATAATAGGCTGCGAAGGGGAAACCTTAAGCGCCGCCTTTGGTTCGCCGCCGGAACGTCTTGCCACGAATAAATCCAAAAAACAGCGGGGCGCGAAAGCGGGGAAAAACGCCGTCGCCAGGGCGGCCGGTATGGTAAACGACTTACTGGCCTCCCGGCCGCCCCACGCCGGCGGGCTGTACATAGGCATAGACTACGGCGAATGTGTGTTCGGCTACACCCCCCTCGCCGGTTATACCGCGACAGGCAGCGCCGTTTTCCGTTCACGCCTCCTGTCCGCTCTTGCCCGGAAAACCAAGACGGGCGCGCTGATAAGCAAGGCTGCGGGTGACAGGCTGGATTCCGGACTCTTGGTACGCGCGCCGGAGGGCGCGGCGGAGGGCGAGTTGTACTACCGGCTTGCGTCCTCGCCGCCGTCCGGCGCCCCGTAAGAAGCGGCCCAAATGCCAAGGTCAACGCCGGCATCCCGGCTACCCCCCCCCCCCCCATCCCTAGAGTATAAACTTGACCGGAAATTCGGACTTTCCGGCCGTTTCAGGACAGACCTTTCCCGCGCGGGTTTTCGGTTCGAGGCGAAAATGGCGGTTGCTGCGGAATTCAGGGACGAGCCAGGCCGCTATCCGGGCACGGGGACGGCGGGAAAAGGAACGAATACCGGTACTGTTAGACGGAGAAAACAAACGGCGTGGTCAAATGAATAGTTTGGGCGCTTGCTATTTCAAGCGCCGATCGCCTACCCTTCAGCATAATTTGTATGCGCCGGCCCTGCGGCCTTTGGTAAGGAATTCCGGTATGGTACAGGGTTTAGGCCGTGCCTTCCGGCAAATGTTCATTCGGTTGGTATTTCCGGCGTTTGGTTTTCCGTATTTTCAGGCTGGTTTTCTTCGGATTCCTCGGCTTCCTCGTCTTCGACCGGCTCCAATGCGGGGGAGATTTCATTGTAAAGCAGGGCTATTTCGGTTATAACGGCGCTCACACCGGCAGCGGTACCTTCTTCCTCTTTTTCAGTTTCAAAACTACCGCCCAAGCGGACGCCGCCTTCACCATTTGGGATAAAATTGACGGTGAGCCTTTCCCATGTATCCACATTTCTTGTTTTTTCGTTTTCAAGACCGGTGCTGACCTCTATATGGTTTTCAAAAAACCGGAAATCAATGGCGACCGACACAAATCCGTCCCCGTCAAGCGGCAACGAAGGCCGTGTCTCCAAAATTTCCTCATTGCAGGCCGCTTGGAGTATAAGGGAATTTTCGGCTAGTAAAAGCTGTACCGTACAGACACCTTCGATACCTTCACTGTCCGCGCCCCGCAACTCGGCCTGTAAAACCGGTTTTTCGACAGCCGTGTTGTTCCGCGGCACGAAGCGGAATATAATTTCGGCGCTACCTTCGTCCGGTTTTACATATTTGAACAAGGAATCGGGAAGTTTGTAAACATCGTCCGCTCCTACCGCAAGTCCATAGGTGCTGAAAACCGGCAGCCAGAGGGGGTCTTCCTCATCGTCCGCCCGGGTAAGCAGGGCGCCCGTGCTTACAGGATCCTTCGTATCAGCCAGGTTGCCCCACAGCCGGTACCATCGGCTGATCTGCACTTCCATGTCGGCATAGTACCCGTTCCGCCCGTGACGGCTCGATACGGGAAGCGAAACGGCATGATTTATGCCGCGTATTGCCGGCGCATTCCCAATCGGATCGAACGGAAAGACCTCGACCCTGATGTTCTGAAATCCGGTCTGTACCGGAGCGTTCCAGAATATACGGGATGCGCCGTCATTTACAAAACCTTCGCCTATTTGATGTTTACCGTTATACCAAACGATGTAAGGCTTTATGTCGTAAGCGGTATTTATGTTTGCCTCGAGCATTATTTTTTCACCGGGCGGAACTATACCGGACGAGGAGGAAACGCCGGGAATGTAGCTGACAATGCCCTCCACAGCAAGCTCCCTCTCCGCGGTATAGAAAAACGGTTTTTCTACACTGTTAAGCAGCGTACCGTTGGCGGCGATTATTTCAAACACTATGCTGTAAAAACCCAAAGCCATACCGGGATCAAGCATCATGGCAGGAAGTTCATCGTTAAAATTTTTTATCGTAATTATGGTTTCAAGCGGCTCTAACACCTCTTCCGCCCCGTCAACTCCGGCAGTCCCGCTTTTTATCACGGACGCGCCGTCCTCTTCCGTGTCACCGGTGGTGGAAAGCGTACCGCCGGCGGAAGAAAGGCTGCCGGTGGTGGAAAGCGTACCGCCGTCCGCAGTCTTACCGGAAAGCGCGCTCTCTGCGTCCTCATCTTCCGTAATTGAAGCGGAATCGGGTTCCGTAGTATCCTTGACGGTGACGGAATCGGTTTCACCCTGTATGGAGAAATTGTACCGTCTACGGAAGCCGGTTTCTTTACCCGTGTAATCTTTCAGGTAAATGACAAGTGCCGCTATGTCCGGGTCACCCCTCACATTGAAATCGAAATATGGTGAAATCCGGCTTTCTTTTGAAAGAATGGCGCACTCATCCATGGAAAGGCCGTTTACCAACGCGTTTACCTTGTAAGCTTTGCCCGGCGAAAGGGCCATATCCAGATCGCCGCATCCGAAAAGAACAGCGACCAGAATCAAAAAAGCCGGTAAACCCCTTGGAATACACATTATATTCACATTATAGCGTAAGAAAAAACGAAACACAAATTTAAACGTAAATCGGCGGCCCGCCGGCGCCCCATACTGAAGGGACAGGACAGCTGCCACACCCCCACGTTGGAGGGCCCTTTGCGTTAAACCCGCTGTCGGGGTATAATGAGATCATGTTTAAAGGATTGACATTGCGCGCGCAACGGATTCTGGCTGTTGACGCGCAACAGGAAGCGCGGCGTTGCTTTTCGGCGCAACTTGAGCCTGAGCATATCCTGATCGCCATACTGCGCGACAGCGAAAGTGTTGCCGTTAAAGCGCTTCTATTTCTTCAGATTGATACGGTACAGCTCAGGAAAGCGATGGAGAGCATGGTGCTTTTTGAGGATAAAAACCCGGTTAAGTACGGCGTATTCGAGAATACGACCGCGCCGTTCTCAAAACGGACAAAACTTTTGCTGCAAAACGCGGAGGAGGAGAGCCGGAATTTGAACAGCGGCAGCATAGGTACGGAACACATACTTATCGCCGCGCTTTACGAGACGGACTCCTGCATACATGATTTTTTTGCGGCGCAGCTATCGGGCACCGGGGTGCTGAGGCTTGTTTTGCAGACAAACTTTAGGCAAAGTGCGGGCGGGGCCGGTACAGACAAGGCCGGCGACGCGGCGATCGTGTCCGGCGTACCCGGATGTTTTCAGCCTTTTGTCGTGAGTGAAGCTCCGGCATGCATGGGGCGGAGCTTGAGGCAACAGAACTCGGCGCTTGATCAGTTTACACGCAGCCTGACAACGCTTGCGCTGGACGGCGAGCTCGATCCGGTGATTGGCCGCGAAAAAGAAATCCTGCGCATGGTTCGCATCATGTCGCGCCGTACCAAGAACAACCCGGTGCTGGTTGGCGAGGCGGGTACCGGAAAGAGCGCGATTGCCGAAGGCTTGGCCCAGTACCTTGTGGGCCCGGATGCCCCGGCCGCGCTTTCCAGAACGCGTATACTGTCGCTTGACATGGGGGCCGTGGTGGCCGGTACAAAGTATCGCGGTGAATTCGAAGAAAGGATGAAACGTATCATCAAAGACGCGGAGCAGAACGCCAATATCGTGCTGTTCATTGATGAAATTCATACGGTTATCGGGGCCGGAAGCGCGGCGGGTACCCTTGACGCGAGCAATATGCTGAAACCGGCGCTGTCGCGGGGCAAATTTCAATGCATCGGGGCGACAACCCTTGCGGAATACCGAAAGTACATAGAAAAGGATGGCGCCCTGGAACGCCGTTTTCAGATGATCCTGGTTGAGGAGCCGGATATTCCCACTACCGAGATGATTCTGCACGGTTTGGCGCCCCGCTACGCGGATTTTCACAACGTTACCTATTCCTCCGAGGCTATAAGCGCGACGGCCTTGCTTGCGTCGCGTTATATCAGCGGACGGATGATGCCCGACAAGGCGATTGACGTGCTGGACGAGGCGGGCGCGTTGAAGAAACTACGCTCCGCCTCCTCTTCCTCCTCCTCGCCCTGCCCCGCCGAAATTTCGCGTATAGAGCAGCATATTCTGGCGCTTGACGGGGAAACAAACGAAATGTTAAACACGGCGCATTTTGACGAGGCCCATGAACTGCGTGAAAGGGCACGGGAACTGCGTTCCGCCCTCGATTCAGCCCGCGCCGACTGGGAAAAGGCGGCCGGCAAGGGTTTTAACGAGGTTGACGAGGGGGATATACGCGAGGTGATCTCCGAGATGTGCGGCATACCGGTATTTCGCATCGAGGGGGCAGCCTCGAAACGGCTGTTGGGCATGGAGGATGAGCTGAAAACCGGCTTAATAGGTCAGGACGAGGCGGTTTCCCGCATAGTGGCGGCCATTCGCCGGGGAAAGGCGCGGCTTTCCGATCCGGACCGGCCATTGGGTACATTCCTGTTCATGGGACCGACCGGTGTCGGCAAGACCTTGCTTGCGCGCCGCCTTGCCGAATACCTTTTTGGCGCGGAGGATGCGCTCTTCCGCATTGATATGTCAGACTTCATGGAACGGCATAACGCTTCCCGCCTCGTAGGTTCGCCGCCGGGTTACGTGGGCTACGATGAGGGCGGCCTTCTTACCGAAAAAATCAGGCGTAACCCCTACAGCGTCGTGCTGTTCGACGAGATTGAAAAGGCGCACCGTGATGTGTTCAACCTGCTGCTTCCGATCCTTGAGGAGGGTGAGCTGAAGGACAACCTTGGACACACGGTCAGTTTCCGCAACGCGGTGATCATAATCACAAGCAACGCGGGCGCGGCCGAAATTTCGCGGGGAACGCTCGGGTTTACGGCGGGCGGCGTCGAGCCGAATTTCAAAGACATGGACGAGGCGGCGCGGCGTGAGGCGCGCCGCCTGTTTACCCCGGAATTCCTGAACCGGCTTGACGATATAGTCGTATTCAAGCCGCTTGACGAGATTCAGCTTGACAGCATCCTTGACATTCAACTTACGGAATTCACGAAACGGCTGACTGCGGAGTACGGGCTGTCGCTACGGATAACACAGGAAGCGAGGAAAATACTGCTTGAAACAGGCCGCGATCCTAAGTACGGAGCGCGGCCGTTGCGGCGTAGCATACAGAATAACCTGGAGGCACCCCTGTCGTTGATGCTGCTTGCCGGCAAGATTCCGGCGGGAGCCGTGATTCTTGCCCACGCTGAAGACGGTAAAATTGAATTTGACTGGACTTTAGCCCAAGCGGACACGATCGAGCGGCCCTCCCCGGGTTAAACCTAGCTTGTGGGCGAAATACCTTGTTTACCTGTTCCTTCACATTATAATTCACGGCTGTTCCAAAACTTCAGTTTGGGGGGAGACAAGCTTTTGCCCGGCAGCCTTTAAAAAAGCAGTTTTGTGGGGCTGTAAAAGAAGTACGGTAAGGAACCGTTCAGAAATAACATGACCGTTCGGGTCATGTTCATTTCCTAATCGGGTAAGCAGTTAAAATGAAATGTAAGCGATGAGGCCGTGATAGGACGTTTCAAAAAGTAACCGAAAAGGCTTGCTATTTGCCTGGTTGGGACGTAAAATTTAAATGTGAAAACGTACAAACGCCTTATCCTGGTCGGGTCTACCGGCCGTAATTCCGGCAAGACTTTTCTTGCGTCGGAGTTGATCAGGCGTTTCAAAGGGACGCCCGTCACGGCGCTAAAGGTTACCGGTATTGAGGAGCGGGACGGGCCCTGTCCGCGGGGCGGACAGGGCTGCGGCGCCTGTACGATAAACGGGGACTTTTGCATAGACGAGGAATTTTCCGTCGGCGGCGCTAAGGATACATCGCTACTGCTTGCGGCGGGCGCCAAACGGGTGTTCTGGCTGCGCTGTCTACGAAAAGCCCTCTCCAGAGGTTTTGCCGCGTTTTTGGACCGTTCCGGCGCCGCGGGGCCGATAATCTGCGAATCGAACAGCTTGCGTGAGGTGCTTAAACCGGCGTTTTTTATCATGGTTTGCGATTCCCGCGGTAAAGGCGTTAAACCGTCCGCCCAAAAAGTTGCTGAAAAGGCGGATTTTACGCTGCAAAGCCCGATTTCCACGGATGATATTGAGGAATTACTGAAAGCCTTGTCAAAAAAAGGCTTTTCTTTTACGGAAAAATAACGGAGCAAAAGTATGGAAAAAATTTCAGCGGAAGATGCCTTAAGCCTCGTTTTGGACAAGGTCCGCCCCAAAGAGGCCAGTCAAAATATCACGATCAACGAGGCTTTGGGCAGGGTTTGCGCCTGTACGGTGTACGCCCCCATAGACAATCCACCGTTTGACCGGTCCCCGTTTGACGGGTACGCGCTGCGCAGCACGGATTCGGCGGGCGCGTCACCGGAAAAACCGGTGCGGCTGCGCGTTGCCGGCACAATTTACGCGGGCGATGCCTGCACGAAAAGGCCGGAAGCGGGCACGGCGTTTCGCATCATGACGGGCGCGATGTTTCCGGCGGAATGCGACTGCATGGTGATGCAGGAAAACGTAAGGCTAGAAAACGGCGGGGCGGAAATTTTAATAAGCGGGCCTGTCGGCGCTTACGAAAATTATGTACGGGCCGGTGAGGATATACGCAAGGGACAGCTTTTGATGGAAGCCGGCGAGCGGCTCAGCTTTGCCCACCTTGCGATCCTGTCGGCAATGGGGTTTGAGGATGTTTCGGTCAAAAGCCTGCCCGTGCATGGCCTCCTTTGTACAGGGGATGAACTGGCCTCCGCCGGGGCGCCGCTTCCGGCAGGCAAGATATACAACAGCAATGAAACGCTAATCGGCCTGCGCCTACGGGAATTGGGCTTTGTTCCCAGAATTCTGCCTGTAAGCGGGGATGATGCCGGTATGGTTGCCTCAAAGATAGACGCCGTTATCGAAGAATTGGACACGCTTATCACGACAGGCGCGGTAAGCGTTGGCGAAAAGGACATTTTCCATGATGTTTTCAAGATTCTGGGCGTCGAAAAACTGTTTTGGCGGCTTAATTCAAAGCCCGGCGGCGCAATCCTGTGCGGAATATACCGTGGAAGGCCGCTGTTATGTCTTTCCGGCAACCCCTTTGCCGCGCTTACCGGTTTTGAGCTTATCGTAAGGCCGGTCATCGGTAAAATTGCGTCCCGAAGCGATCTTGCGATACGGAAACAGCGCGTAAAATTGGACGGCGACCTGGCGGCAAAGCCGATTCGGCGCTTCATCAGGGCGTGTATAGAAAACGGTACGGCAAAATTCCCGGCGGAACACATGTCCGGGCAGATATTTTCTATCATAGGCTGTAACTGCCTGCTCGACATACCGGCGGGAGCGGCACTTGATGCCGGCAGCGAGGCGGAGGCCCTGCTCTTTTAGTGAATCACGCCGAAGCCTGTGGTATCTGCCCGCGGCAATGCCCGGCCCCCCGCACCGCGTACTGCGGCGGAAGCGCGCCGTTGCGCCTTGCCGCCGCGTCGGTACACCGCGGCGAGGAACCGCCCGTTACGGGGCGTGGCGGTTCGGGGACGGTTTTTGTGTCGGGCTGCAACCTGCGTTGCGCGTTCTGCCAGAACGCGCAGATTTCGCACGGGAGGATGGGGCGTACCGTTGACGCGGACGAATTTGCCGCGATCTGTCTTGGCTTGCAAAGGCACGGTGCGGAAAACATCAACATTGTAAGCGGTTCCCACGCCGTTCCCGCCATCGTGGAAGGGATACGCCGCGCGCGCGGGGCCGCCCTAACGATACCCTGTCTCTGGAATTCCTCCGCCTACGAAAAGACCGAAACGCTGGAATCTTTACACGATGTAATAGATATGTACCTGCCCGATCTAAAAACTTTGGATAAAAGCGTAGCGGACAAATTTTTCAGCGCCCCGGATTATCCGCTGTACGCCGAAAAAGCGATTCTTAAAATGATGGATATGGCGCGGAGCAAGCATAATGTTATCATCCGTCATCTTGTGCTGCCGGGATTTTTGGAATCTACAAAAAAGGTGCTGAGTTGGTTCGCAAAAAATGCCCGCGGCAGGGCAAGTCTTTCGCTGATGACTCAGTATACGCCCCCGCACGACTTGCCGTCCGTAAAAGCGGGAAATGTGCCCGGACGTTTTCTTAACAAAGACGAATACGATACGGCGCTGGGCTGGCTTGAAGAATTGGGCATTGAAGACGGTTTTTACCAGGAACCGGGGACCGGCAATGAATGGCTGCCGGATTTTGAAAGGGAAAATCCGTTTTCTTCGGAAATGTCCGTCCCCGTTTGGCACTGGAAGAACGGATTTGCCGTGACAGGCCGCCAAAATGTGTAGCCTTTACCGGCGTATTGGAAACTGTTAGAAAAGGCATGAATTACAGGGGGGGGGGGGGGTATGGAAGAAAATAAGCGCTTGTATCCGATAGACGAAGAAGTATTTAACCGGAAGGTTTTAGCTATCATCGAAAAAAGTTACATCCGGAAAGGGTGTCCGCCCAAAGCCTCCCGTTACAAGGCGTTTTGCGGGGTACTGTATATTCCGGGGACCGGCCGTCCCTGGCGGGATTTGCCTTCAGGGTACGGGTATTGGCGGTATACAAGCGGTTTTCATGGGGAAGTAAACGGGGATTGCGGGCAACGCGAATACTTGACAGTCTTGTTTCGCCGTTTTAAACTATTGCAAGGATGCCAGTCCGCCAAGGAGGAATATGAAAAACATGGAATGTAAGCACGACGGTTCCCACCGCGCCGAATGTGGCGTAACAGCCTCTTCAGATAATGATCCAAAATACAGCGTTCCGGACGATCATACCGGTACTGTAAATTCACGGACATGGGGGGGGGGGGGGTATAATTTAGATCGGTATCGTCCGGTAGAACTGCACGATCTGATCCGACTGGGGAGGGATTATGACGGCGGTTACGTCATTTCAAAAAGCCAAATAGAAAAAACAGACATTTTGCTTAGTTTTGGCATCAGTGACGATTGGTCTTTTGAAGCTGATTTTGAAAAAAGAAAACGTATAAAAATATACGCTTACGACTATTCTGTTTCAAAAAAATGTAAAAAGCTTGAAATCAGGGATAATTTGGGATGTATGATAGGAAGTTTCCTTGTATTGCGGCGCTCAAAAGTTAAAGAGTATTGGGGAAAAATATCCGGCATAAGGCAGGGTTTAAACCGGTTGTACGGCTATTTTCAGGAAAAACACGGCAGGCATTTTATACCGAAATATTTAGGTGATTCGGATAGCGGTGAATATATCTCTTTTGACAAAATATTCAGGGAATTGCCCGGCGCGGGAAAATTGTCTGTCTTTATAAAGATGGATATTGAAGGGGATGAGTATAAAGCACTGCCCCACCTTACGCCGTATTTTGACAAAATTAACGGAATGGTAATAGAATTTCATGGATTAAATTTTCCTGGGAAGTTTGAAGAAATAACGGAATTATTGTTGAATAATTATTACGTTGCGCATATACATGCAAATAACGCCGGTGGCCATATTATCGATTCAACGCTGCCTATGGTTCTTGAAATTACCTTTATGCATAAAAATATGCTTTCCGGCAGTGTACGTCCGTCAACGGCAAAATACCCGTTAGAGGGACTCGACTTTCCAAATATAAAAACACTGGATGATGTTGTATTGGATTTTTCGTGAATGGATGCGGGCGGATTTTGCTTTAACCGGTGAGCAAATAGAGCTTTGGTCTGGAAGTAAGTGATGGGGCAGCCCCCCGCGGTTTGCGGGGGGCTGCCTTTTTGTTTGGCGCGCTGACAGGGGGCAGCCCCCTGCCGAGCCTGCGGTTTGCGCTCACCTGCCGGAGTCTTGTTGACTCACGGTTATTTATGGTAACGTATAAAAAAGGGTTCGGCATGAAAGAAAGCTGTAAAATAACTGAAATGCGTAAATTTACCGTAATTTTGGCTGGATTCGAAACGGCGCAGGCCGCGCGAACGGCGCGTTGTCCAACGTTTGAATTCCACATTTGCGGCGGGGTCCGGGCGGAACATGGCCTTGACAAGGAACTTTTTACGCTTACCGGCAACGTGATACTGGCCGATTTCCATGCCGTGCGCGAGCTTGCCGCCAAACTCAACTCCAAACATGACCTAAAAAAATATCCGGAAAAGGCTGTCAGCGCCGGTAAACTGAACGCTATGGGCCTTATCGACGAGATAATGCACCATCTTGTCGGGCTGTACCGCCGCCAGGTACAGCAGGATATATTTGAAAAAGCCCTTTTACGTCTGGAATCTTCGCTTGGGACGGCAAAAACAGCGTTTTTGCTGGAAACTTTTTGTACGGAATTCCCGCCAAAGGCGGTCTATGCCGGTAGTACCGGCGTCGGCGAATACCTTAAAGGCGGTGAGGCCGGCTTGAGCCACCGGTCAATGGCGCTTGAAGAACTTCTTCTGCTGGCAATCGCAAACCTGAATCCGGCTTTTAAGCCATTCCTGTTCCTGTTTGACGATGCCCCGCTGAAGGCAAAGACGGTTTACAGCAGAGCTATGGACGAACTTCGAGCCTACCTTGCCGAATGTCCGGCGTTTGGCCCTGACGGAAAAAACCTTTGGGACCTGCTCCGCGCGCCCGCCCTCGCCTGCCCCGACTCGCTTGAAGGCCAGCTTAAATGGATGCGGGAACGCTGGGGCCTTTTGTTGCAAGACCTTTTAACCCGCCTCCTTACCGGACTTGACGTGATAAGCGAGGAGGAAAAGCCGCACTGGAACGGCACGCCCGGCCCCACCGAGGCTTACAGTTACGGCTACCTCCAGAACGAGTACGAAAATTTCAGCCAGGATATGGAATGGATGCCGCAGACCGTGCTTATGGCAAAAAGCACGCTGGTTTGGCTCTGGCAGTTGAGCCAAAAGTACGGGCGGGCGGTACAGAAGCTGGACGAGATTCCCGACGAGGAGCTTGACGAGCTTGCCCGGCGCGGTTTTACCGGCCTTTGGCTGATCGGGCTTTGGGAGCGCAGCGCGGCCTCGCGCACGGTAAAGCAGTGGAAGGGCAACTCCGAAGCGGCGGCAAGCGCCTACAGCCTTTACGATTACGACATAGCTTGGGAGCTTGGCGGCTGGGGCGCCTTGTGCAACCTGCGCGACCGCTGTATGCGGCGCGGCATCCGGCTTGGAAGCGACATGGTGCCGAACCATACAGGCATCGACTCAAAATGGATAATCGAGCATCCTGACCGCTTCCTTCAGCTTGATCATCCCCCCTATCCCCAGTACTCGTACAACAGCGGCAACCTCTCAAACCACCCGGACATCGTTGTTCAAATCGAGGACCACTACTACGATAATTCGGACTGCGCCGTCGTCTTTCACCATTACGACAGGAGGACGGGCCGCCACCGCTACATATACCACGGGAACGACGGGACATCTATGCCGTGGAACGACACGGCGCAGATAGACTTCCTGAATCCCGAAGCGCGGGAGGCTGTGATACGTACGATAATCGGCGTGTGCGGGCAGTTTTCGATAGTGCGCTTTGACGCGGCGATGACGCTTGCCAAGCGCCATATACAGCGGCTCTGGTACCCGGAGCCGGGACACGGCGGGGACATAGCGAGCCGCGCGGAACACGCGATTTCCACCGAAGAGTTTAACCGCCGCATCCCAAACGAATTCTGGCGTGAGGTTGTAGACCGTTGCGCCGTCGAAGCGCCGAACACGCTGCTCCTGGCGGAGGCCTTCTGGATGATGGAAGGCTACTTTGTCCGTACGCTGGGGATGCACCGCGTCTACAACTCGGCGTTCATGAACATGCTAAAGAAAGAAGAAAACCAAAAGTACCGCGATACGATAAAGAACACGCTTGCCTTCGACCCCGAAATCTTAAAACGCTTTGTCAACTTTATGAACAACCCGGATGAGGAAACCGCCGTAGCGCAGTTCGGCAAGGGGGACAAGTACTTCGGGATATGTACGCTGATGGTTACGATGCCCGGCCTGCCGATGTTCGGGCATGGCCAGGTTGAAGGCTACGAGGAAAAGTACGGGATGGAGTACCGCAGGGCCTACCGCGACGAAAGGCCGGACGGCTATCTTGTCGAAAGGCATGAGAGGGAGATTTTTCCGCTGATGAAACGGCGTATGCTGTTCTCGGGCAGCGTCAATTTCTGCCTCTTCGATATGTGGCAGGACGATCATGTAAACGAAAATGTCTTTGCCTATACAAACCGGCTCGGCACGGACAGGGCGCTGGTACTTTACAACAATTCGTATTACGAGGCGGCGGGCTGGATAAATTCGGGCTGCGTGGATATTCCGCAAAAGGAGGGCGGCAGCCGGCGGCAGGACAGCCTGGCGGAGGCCCTGTTGCTGCACAACAACCCGCATTGCTTTGCGCTTCTCCGCGAGATGCGTAGCGGTCAATGGTTTATCCGCTCAAGCAAGGATATGTTTGAACGGGGGCTTTTCGTAAACCTGCCCGGTTACGGAGCCCAGGTTTATTTGGACATACACGAGGTGGAGGACGGCGATTTTTCGACATGGGCGCGCCTTCACGCTGAATTAAACGGTGCGGGTATGAGAGACCCCAAGGAGGCTTTGGAAGATATGTTGTTGGATGAGATTTTTGGACCTTTCTCTGATCTTTTCAGGTTGGAGCGGATTGAGGACGCGCGGAAAGTTTTTTCAGGCGAGTCTGACGGACCTGACGCGGAAACGCTACAGGCGCTTGAAAGATTCCTTCTGGCCGCGAAAGAATTACGCAAAGAGGCGGTCTACGATCCGTTTGCCGGCGGTAAGGGAAGCGGCACCGTAGATCTTAAAATCGCTGTCGATCGTTGGGGAAAGACCCTGGCCGGCTATGCGGCATCGTTCAAGGCCGCGGCGGCGCTGGCCGGAAAAAATGACTTTGCCGCCGGCCTGCGGGACAGGCTTGTAAACGGGCTTCAGCTTGGCGCCTTTGTTTACGGTTTCAGCGTGTTTGGGCTGTGCGCGTCGATCGCCGGAAAGAATGCCAACGGCGCGGCGGCGGTGACCCTGTTTGAGTTCTGGCATTTTGACCGCAAGATGCGCGAATGTTTCGAAGCGCTGGGGCTTGACGGGGCCGCGGCGCACCGCTTTATCGAGGTAGCAAAGGCCTTTACCCGCCGCCTTGTACCCGGCGAAGCCGGGGTGAAGGCCGGCTGGGTCAAATCCGGCGCTTCGGTGACAGCCCTTTCTATCGTGCAAAATGCCCATGATTCGGAAGACTTCCGCCGCTTGCTTGGCGTAAACGAATGGGGGGGTGTTGACTGGTTCAACAAGGAAGCCTTTGAGGAAACGCTGTTCTATGCGGCGGCGATAGCGGCGGGCTACGCCGGTATAGATGCGGTTTCCGCCGTTGTCGCGGAACTTTCCAACGCTGAATTGAAGTCAGAATACAAACTGGCGGAGCTTGTCAAGGCGCTGGGCGGCAAAAAGTCCGTAAAAAAAGCCGCTGCGCCGGTAAAGACCAGCCCCCCCAAAAATTCGGGCGGGAAAAGCTCCGCGTCCAAAGCGACCTCCGCGAAGAAGCCAACGCCAAGGAAAAAAAGTTAAACGCCTGTCAGTGTAAGGCCGCTTAACACAAGGCCGCTTAACACAAGGCCTCGCCAACTGTAGTTGGCGAGGCCTTTTCTCCTAAGGCTCGAAAACCGGCGTCCGGACGCCGTGCAAGCGAAGCCGGTGATTTCAGGAAAGCCTGCAGCCCGGTGCTGTTCCAAAACTTTGGTTTTGGGGAGACAGGCTTTGCTTGCCCGGCAAGCTCTAAAAAACGCGGTATTACGGGGGCTGTAAAAGAAGTCCCGATTCGGGGGGGGGGGGGGGGGGGGGGTCTTTAAGCGCATAATGAGGCGCGGTTTTATGCGAACGCGCATTTGCGTAGTGAAATGAGCGTCCTCCTTGTACAACAATGATGCGCCAACATAGTTAGCCGCCAATTGGCGCGGCCTCAGCTTGATCGGGCCTATGGAAAAGTAAACGCCTATGCCCCGTGGACCTAGGGAAGGCATTGGCTTAACTTGCTAAACAGCGTAGAATTGGTTTTAAGGAAACTCCGTGAAAAAAATAGAACTGCTCGCGCCGGCCGGTAGTGTAGAAGCCCTCAACGCGGCCGTAAACGGCGGCGCCGACGCTGTTTACCTGGGGTTGAAAAACTTTAACGCCCGCCTGCGAAGCGTCAATTTTACCTACGCACAGTTTGAACGCGCGTTGCGAAGCCTTCACCGCGCCGGGCGCAGGCTTTATGTCGCCTTGAATACGGTTTTTGAACAGCGTGAAGCGGACCGCATGTACCAGACCCTGAAGTATTTGTCAAAGTCAGGCTGCGACGGAATCATCGTTCAGGATTTTGGCGTTGTGCAGATGGCGCGTTCCCATTTTCCGTCTCTGAAAATACATTCGTCTACACAAATGAATGTCGCCTCGTCAAAGGCGGCCAATTTGCTTTCAAAAGAAGGCCTTACCCGCGCCGTTCTTGCCAGGGAACTATGTTTTGAAGAAATAAAAGCGATACGCGAAAATACAAACATTGAGTTGGAAGTTTTCGTTCACGGTGCCATCTGCGTAAGCGAATCGGGGCTCTGCCTTTTTTCAAGTTATCTGGGCGGAAAATCGGCAAACCGCGGGATGTGTACGCAGGCGTGCCGCCGGCTTTACCTTACCGGGGGCAAGGAGGGCGCGTACTACTTTAGCCCGCGCGATCTGCGCTTGCTGGAAAAACTTCCGGCTCTTGTAAAAACCGGTATAAACGCTTTCAAGGTTGAGGGGCGCATGAAGAACGCCGGCTATGTGGGCTGCGTCGTAAGCGCGTACCGCACGGTGCTTGACGCGCTTTTAAGCGGCGGCGGGGATGATGCCGTGCGCGACAGCATGGTTTTGGCGGGGAAGCTACTGGAAAATGATTTTGCCCGGCAAAAAACGGTATTCCATTTTGACGGTACTGATGATGCGGGCGCGTGGTTGAACCCTGCTCAGGACGGGGGAACCGGGGTAAAACTGGGTACTATCAGCGAAATACGGAACAAAGGCGGCCTGCGCCTCGCGTTGATCAAACATGGGGGGGACGCAACCCGCGCCGTTACGCCCAAACCGGGCGACTCGCTACGCATACACCGCGCGGACGATTCCGGACGCACGGCCTATAAGGTAGGGTATGCCGGGGCCGGAACGGACGCTTCTTTTTGGACTGATGTGCCGGCGGGTTTTGGAGCGGGCGACAGCGTTTACCTGATAAGTGTAAAGGAAACGGCGCGGCGCGGACGGCCTGTATTGGGGAAAGACGGGGGTGATAAACATGTTTCCGGGCAGCCTGGTTTCGAAAAAGCGCCGGCTATAAAATTCCCGGTCATAAAAAAAGAAGCGCGGAAAGATTTTCCCGAAGGCCTGTACGTTTCCGTTTCACGTATCGAGGAAATGTATACGGTGCAGTCTGTAAAGCCCGCGGCGCTTATACTTTCCGCTTCCGGCGGAAACATAAAGCGCCTGTTGAACGAAAAAAAACCGCTGCCGTTTAGGGCAAAAGATACAATTCTGTCACTGCCGCCTTTCTTTGCGGAAAGCGAAGCGGCATTTTACGGGGAGGCGCTGGACAGACTCGCCGGGGCGGGGTATTCGCGTTACATGATAAACAACCTCGCCCATATACCGTTTTTTAAAAATAAAAACACGGCTTTGATTTCCGGGCCCTGCCTCTATGCCTTTAACCGCTTTGCCGTTTCTTATTTGTCCGCCCATCAGCTATACTTTTTTGTTACGCCTCTGGAAAACAACAGGCAGAATCTGGAACGTACTTTTGGCGTGAACGAGCGGGGCGGGGTTT
>JAITKQ010000049.1 GCA_031278295.1 Spirochaetaceae bacterium
CCGGTATGGAAACAGCGCCCCCTTATAAAATGTATACCGGGATGGCGGGGGCATTATCGTAAGCCGGGTAGCCCTTTCATTTAAAGCTTTGGGTGAAAGCGGGCGGAAGCGGGGGTTGAAAACGGGATGGGTGGTGGAATTTTGAACAGGGACGGGGGGCGGCCTGTGGTTGTGCTTGCCGGGCGGCCCAATGTGGGCAAATCGACATTGTTTAACAGGCTACTGCACAGGCGGCGTTCCATTACCGACGCTACGCCGGGGCTGACCCGTGATCCGGTGGCCGCTGACGCGCTTATTGCGGGAAAGCCGGCGCTACTGGTCGATACGGGCGGCTTCAAGCTTGACCGGGGGGCACCGGACTCGTGTGAAAGCGTACTTGACAGCCTCGTCGTGGAGCGTACGCTGCGGAGCATAGAAGGGGCCGACCTTGTCGTGCTGATACTGGCGGCGGGGGAACTGACGCCGGAGGATGAGGAGTTTATCAGGCTGCTCCGGCCTTTGCGCGATAAGCTTATCGTCGCGGTAAACAAGACCGAAGGCGGCAGGCTGCTTGCGGAAACGTGGAATCTGATGCGCTTTGGTTTTGACAGGATATACCCAATCTCGGCTGAACACGGGGACAATGTTGAGGAACTGGCCCGCGCCATAGCGGACAAACTGGGGGGTACGGACTACCTGAGACCCGATGGCTATGCGCCCTCAGCCGCGGCGATAAGGCTTAGCATACTGGGGAAGCCGAATACCGGGAAATCCACGCTGTCAAACAGGCTTTGCGCGGAGGCGGCCTCCATAGTGAGCGACATGCCGGGTACGACACGGGACGTTATAGAAGGGCGCTTTGTGTGGAAGGGTGTGGATTTTGCCGTGATGGATACAGCCGGCATAAGGCGGAAAAGCCGCGTCAGCGAAAATATTGAATACTATTCGGTAAACCGCGCTATAAAAACCATGGACGAGGCGGATATTGTCATCCAGTTGATAGACGCGCCCAAGGGGTTTTCGGTTCAGGACAAAAAGATAGCGTCCCTTGCCTGCGGCAAGGGACGCGGCCTCATATTCGCGCTGAACAAGTGGGACGCCATGCCGGACGCGAAAAACACGTTTAACGCGGCGCGGGATTCGATACATTTTTTTTTCGGACAGATGAAATACGTTCCCGTGCTGCCGCTAAGCGCAAAGAACGGAGATGGTGTGGGCGCGTTGCTCAACACGGCTGTCAAGATGTTTGAACAGCTTAACCGGTCCACCGATACGCCGAAATTCAACGATTTTTTGGAGAGGGTGCAGGAGGAGAGCCCGCCGCCTTCCGGTCCGCGGAGTCGTTTCAAGGTAAAGTACGGCGTTCAGGTTTCGGTGAACCCCGTGGTATTCCGCCTGTTTGTCTCCCGTCCCGCCGCGTTCACGTCCGCGTACCATTCGTACATCTGCAACAGAATCAGAAAAGATTTATCCTACGATACGGTACCCGTGACGCTGGAGATAAGGCCGTCCGGCGGGGATAAAAGAAGGCCGCGATGATACGCTGTACAACCGGTGATCTGGAAAAACTGCTGGGTGTAAAGGGGCATATCATAAGGTACTGGGAAAAGCATATACCGCTGATACAGCCCCAAAAGGACGGCACGGGTAACTTTGTATATTCGGCGCGCGACGTTCAGATGCTGATACGGGTTAAACATCTTTTGCATCACCGCAAGTTTACGGTTGAGGGTGCGCTGGAAGAACTTTACCGCGAGCTTTCCGGGGGACACGAAGACGAAAGGGCGCGGATAGAGGAACTGCGCTCCGATCTTTTGAACATTTACCTGATAAACCACAAGCGAATCTAGCCGCCTGCCCCCGCCATTAAGGTTTTGATCCGCGACGGGGCCTGCCGCGGAGAGGTACGCAAGCCGCTGTGCAGGACTTTTGACGTGGAACGCAAGCGCTGACCGCCGGGGCGTCCACCGGATCGCCTACGATCGGATGCCCGGTAGAGCGGAGGCGCACACGGAGCCGGGTCGTGTCCTGCCCGTCTTTGGGCGGAGGCGTAGCAGCGGGTGGGCGTTAAGGGCGGACGGACAGGCGCGCCTAATCCAGCAGGGTTTTTGTTATGTATACTTTTATGTAAATCCGGAGGGCATTTTTGTTGCTGATCTGCGACAGCGCCGGGTTTGCGTTGATTATATGATCGGCAAGCTCTTCCAGCATTGAAATGTTTAAAGCGCGGTGTCCAAATGTTTTTATCGCATTCCGCATATAGTCTTTTATCGTTGTATTTACGTCAAGAGTCAGTTTTTCCTGGGCCGGTTTATTCAAAAGCCGATTCCAGCGATCAATAAGGCTATTCATGTATTCGTCAATGGTAAAATTGTCAGGCACGATCTCTTTTGCCAAATTTATTGCGGAATTTTTCAGTACCGGCTTAGGATCGTTTTCTGCCTGTGCATCGGTTTCCTTGTAATATATGGACTCATTTTTGACTTTGTGCTTAAAGAATCTGGCAATTGATACTATGGCAGGTATTGAATACCAGAACGGCAATGAGAGTTTGCTGTAAAGCAGCAAACCCTCCCGCCTTAAACCGAACAGTTTTCTGAATGGTATCAGGTCATTCCTGTCAAAGAATTTTTCGACTTTTGAAGGATAGAGGCTTCCCTCAACCTGCTCATGCTGAAGTAAAATGGTACGTTTATCATGTAGTATGATTAAAGCAATCGGTGAATACAGACGAACCAGTTTTTGCAGAAGTTTCTCAAATTGCTCATCATTTTCCATGGCCCTTTCTTTATAATAATTTTTAAGTATATTTGTCCACCGGTTTATAATATCGGTTTTTATTTTTGACTGTAAATCCTTCAGAATGTACGAGCAAAAGTTCAGCACCCTGTCTTTTCGTACAAAATACTCTTCACCATCAGTATCTGTAAATTTAAATATATCAGGCAGCCTGTCGTCCGCCGTCATTATTTTCTGATTTATCCAGTCCCTCAGATTTTCTTCAGTATACCGCTGCAAAATAAGTTTACCACCTGTTGTGGTAAACTTGAAAATATTGTTAAAGGTGAACATATACGGTTCTTCTGTCATCTTTTCCTCGATGGTGGCAAATGCAATATCTCTGTCACGTTTGTTGATTGCAAGCAGCTTGTAATAATTGTTAAAACCCATAATCAGCGTCACAGCCTGATATAGCGCGGCATTCTCAGGATACATATCGTTGTTGCGACTCATTACGTCTTTAACCTGGGTCTTGATGAGCGGACACAGGAACAGCCACGAGGAAAATGTAAAATCGTTGGATATTTTAATTTCTTCAATGCATTTGGAATGGTGCATGGAGATATTCTTGATGAATTCCTTTACATGCACTTCCTGCCCCGGAAAATGTATAATCAGTTTTTGCGTATAAAATTCCAGTGTCCTGTTTTTTTGCATTGACCTTTTTAGTTTTGACAGGGCCGCCTCCAAAATACGGTACGGGATATGACTTGACAACAGAAGCGCATCACCGAAGTTATCAGGAAATATGAATTTTAACACGGGAAGCTGTGTTTTCTGCGGTTTGGAAAGGTAATCGATCATGCCGGTTTCCACGGGAATTTCCCTGATATATTCCGGCGGAATTTTTGTTTTCAGGTTACCTTCACTTAAAAAAGGCCTCTCACTTGTTTCATCCACCATATAATAAAATTTCTCAATTTTATCAACAAAGAAACTCGGCAGGAATATTCTTTGATTTGACACGTCGCCCTGGACTATGCATTTTCCTTCGTCGGAAAGCAGCGAAATTTCCGCATGAATTTTTTCGCGGGTGTTTTCTATCCACTTCCCAAGCTGCGGAGGTGCGTTGACGCGCAGGGCATTTCGCCGCAAAAAATCTGCAAGTATGTCAATGGATATATACGGCGAATTGTTTTTGAATGAGTATACACGTATCAAGTTGTAAAAATCGAAATTTTCCGTCATTGGTATGATTATCGGCAAACATGGATCATATCTAAAAGCCGCATACCGATCCCCCTACACCGCGCCACGGCACCCACGCCGCAACTATCCGCGCCCCGTTTTCAGCCGCTTTATGACAGCCGGAAGTCCCGGCCTGTCCGACGGCTTAATGTAAAACTTGAGCCGGCCATACGCAGGGCGGTTGCGATTCGTAATCCGGCGTGTTGAGCGCCGTATCACAATTCGTAAACAGTATCGGGCAAATCGACGGCCGGCACAAATTTGTTTTTACCGATACCTTGGTTTGCATCCAATTTACCCATCTAAGTATAATATAAAGAAAACTTGACAGCTTAGGCAAAGTAGCGCGTCCCCTATCCGGCGATCACAGATTTAGCGCTAAATGTAGAAAAAGAATTTGCCTCGGGAAATCCATATATGGCGTTAAATACAAGACCGCTGACACACACGGGCTCAACGCTCGGCGTTGAGCCCGTCCCTCAAGCGGACCGACAGCTCCGGGGCAAAGTAGCTTATCAGTATGTCAGCGCCGGCGCGAAAGACGCTTACCGCCGTTTCGTACACCAGTGCGGCCTCGTCGATCAGGCCGGCGGCGGCGGCGGACTTTATCATAGAGTATTCCCCCGAGACGCTGTACGCCGCTACGGGAACCTCAACCAGGCCCGCTACCGTCTGTATTATATCCAGGTAGGCGAGGGCGGGCTTCACCATCACGATATCCGCGCCTTCCTCGATGTCCGCCAACACCTCTTTCCGCGCCTCCTTCCTATTGTGATAGTCCATCTGGTAACTCTTGCGGTCGCCAAAAGCGGGAGCGGAGTCCGCCGCGCTCCTGAACGGGCCGTAAAAGGCGGAGGCGTATTTGGCCGAGTACGCCATGATGGGAATACGCTCGAAGCCCTGAGCGTCCAGCGCGAGTCGTACCGCGCGGATTCTGCCGTCCATCATATCGCTCGGCGCTATCATGTCCGCGCCGGCACGGGCCTGCGAGACCGCTATCACCGCAAGGCTTTCCAGCGTCCTGTCGTTGTCAACATCGTCCCCATCCAGGATACCGCAGTGGCCGTGGCTCGTGTACTCGCACATGCAGAGGTCGGTAACGCAGTAAACTTCCCCGCCGTAGCGCCGTTTGGTAAGGCGCAACGCCTGCTGCACGACGCCGTCCTCACGGTACGCGCCGCTTCCCTCCTCGTCCTTCTTTGACGGGAGGCCGAACATCATTATCCTGTTTACGCCCCTTTCAAGCAGGCTGTCGTAAAGCTCAGGCAGCCTGTCCGGGCTCCAGTGGTACTGTCCGGGCATAGAGGCTATCCCGGACTTGATGCCGGCCCCCTCCTTGACGAAGACCGGGTATACCAGGCTCGAGGCGGACAGCCGGGTTTCCCGCACGGCTTCCCGTAGCGTTCCGCTGTAGCGCAGGCGGCGCGGCCTTTTAACAATTTCCATTTTTCGTAAACTCCATAAGAGAGGTGACCATGTCCTCCAGCGTGGCGTTCCTGGCGGTAAGGACCTCAAACCCGCAGGCGAGCGCTGCCTCCGCCGTCTGCCTGCCTATGCAGAGCGCCCGCAGCCCCGCTTTTTGCAGGGCCGCCGTACGCTCCTCACCGGCAATCTGTAAGAAACCCCGCACGGTGGACGCGCTGGTAAACGTAAGCCAGTCCAGACCCTCGGTGAGCAGTTCGATGAAGCAGGGATCGTCCCTGTGTGGAGGCGGGACCGCGTCGTATACGGGAATGTCTATAAAGCCGATTCCCGCGGCGGAAAGAGCGTCCGTTACGTCGGCGCCGGCGATTTTTGAACGCGGTAGTATCACGAGCGGGTACCTTGTAGCGTTAATTCTGTCAGATAGAGGGGGGAGGTCTCCCCCCAGCCTACAGCCGCCGTCGCCCGCAAGCGGGCTTTGGGCGTCTTCCGGCCCCCCCTCTGCGGGGGTGGGCCGGAGGCCTTGGCTACCGTGACATCCGCCTGTTCCGGGCCAAAGGCTCATCGCCTTTGGAACCGCCCTTCCCCCGCAACGCCCCCATAGCCCCGTCCCTTCCTCAGCGGCTAAGGCCGGAGGGCAAACCTCAAGCTGCCTGCCCTCCGATTCTATCGTGTCGGCAAGCAGGCGCCCCAGTGCCTCCCCGCTGTACGTTTCCGGCACAAGGTCCGCGATGATTCCGCGAGCGGCGAGCGCCCCCGCCGTCGTTTTGCCGATGGCGGCAAAACGGCTTTTGGCAAGGACGCGCACGTCTTTCCCGTACCCAAGGAGCTTGTCGAAAAAAACCTCCACGCCCGCCGGGCTGGTAAACACAAACCATTCGCCGCCGCGCAGCGAGGAGATCGCGCTTTTAAGCTCCGCGGTGTCCTCTACCGCGCGGGTCTCTACCGACGGGATTTCGACCACCTCCGCCCCCTCCGCGGCAAGGAGCGCGGAAAGTTTTGCGGCGCGCGAGCGGGGCCGTGTCAGCCCTATCCGCAAACCGAAAAGCGGCCTCTTCTCGAACCATGAAAATTGCCCCGAAAGCCCGCAGACTTCGCCTACAACCGTGATTGCCGGGGCGTTTATCCCGGCCAGCGCGGCCTCCCCGCACAGCCGCTCTATGGTGGAGACGACTTTTTTCTGCCTTGCCGTCGAGCCCTGTTCTATTATCGCCGCCGGCATATCCGGCCTCATCCCCGCTTCCAGCAGCCCCTTGCAGATCGATTCGAGCGCCGAGACGCCCATCAAAAAAATGATCGTCCCGCCGCTTTTTACGAGGGGGCCGTAGTCGATGCCCGTCGAATCGTCCTTAAAGCGGGCGCTTACGATGTGCGTCTGTGAACAAAATGAACGGTGCGTCGCGGGAATTCCGGCCAGGGCGGGAACGGCAAGCGCGGAGCTTAGGCCCGGAATCACCTCGAACGGTATGCCCGCCATGCTTAAAAGTTCAAGTTCCTCGCCGCCCCGCGCGAACAAAAACGGGTCCCCGCCCTTGAGCCGAGCAAGCTTCTTTCCGGCGGCGGCCTCTTTTAGAAGGATGCTGTTTATTTCTTCCTGGCGGAAGCTATGCTGCCCCGCCTTCTTCCCCACGTAAACCGTTTTCACACCAGGCGGAATACGCGCTACCACGCCGCGTCCGGCAAGATTGTCGTACAGAACCATATCCGCCTCGCCGAGCGCCTCCTTAGCCCTAAGGGTCAGCAGGCCCGGATCCCCCGGCCCCGCCCCTATCAGCGTAACCCTGCCTTTTTTTACGCCGGCCCTGCCGTGGTATTCCATCAAAAGTTTTACCGCAAGCTCTTTCCCAAGTTCCTCGCATTCCGTGACAGGGCCGGAAACGCTTCCGGTAACGAAGAGCGAAGTTTCATCCTCCGCGTACAGTCCGCGTAGCTTGATCGAGCCACCCGATACTTCGGCGTAGGCCGCTATCGGAGAGCCGCAGCCGCCGTCAAGCGTACGGACGAAGGCCCGCTCGGCGAAAGCCGCGGAGCGGCTTTCGCCGTCGTCGATAGCGCCAAACCAGGCGGAGGCATCCCCCTCCTTCGCGCATACGGCGATAATCCCCTGCCCCGCCGCCGGGATCACCTCGTCAACGCTGAAAAAGCGCCTTACCCTGGCGGTAAGGCGGAGGCGTTCCAAAGAGGCGGCGGCCAGAACGAGGGCGCCGTATTCGCCGCCGTCCAGCTTTTGAAGGCGCGTCAGAACGTTGCCGCGTACCGGTTTTATCTCCAGGCCGGGAAACAGTTTTTGTAACTGGACCCTCCGCCTGCCGCCGGAGCAGCCCAGAGGTTTTGACATGTCCGCCTTTGCTTCCCCGGCGGGCAGCACAAGCGCGTCCCGCGGGTCGTTGCGGCGGAGGAAGGATTTTATTTTGATTCCCTTTTCGACAAACGCGGGGATGTCTTTCAGGCTGTGAACCGCCGCGTCAATTTTTCCGTCCAGCAGAGCCCTGTCAAGCTCTTTTATAAAAAGGCCCTTGCCGCCTATGCTTTCCAGCGGCCTGTCAAGAATCATGTCGCCGCGCGTCTTGATCGTGATTATTTTTGCCGTGATGTTTTTGTCAAACCGCTTTATCCCTTCCACAGCGGTTTCCGCCTGAATCACGGCAAGGGCGCTTTCGCGGCTGCCGATGCGGAGCGTGCTATCCAACTATTCTCCCTCCAAAAGCGCCCTGATTCGCCGCGCCGCGCCGCTTACCGCCCTGTGATCGCGCCCGTCCGACGTTATGCCGACCGTCAAATGATCCGTGCAGACGAGGGCGGGAAAGTAAAACGAAGATTCTTCTTTGCAGTCCGCGGTGGATACGGGGATGTTTTTCGCGTTGCATTCGGCGGCGATCATCCTGTTCACGGCGCGGTCGTCTGTCGCGGCGATCACAAAGTCCGCGCGGCAATCGCCTTCCCTGTAAACACCACGCCGGATGACAAGCCGTTCGTCACGGATGCTTTCTATCCCGCCGCATATTTCCGGCGCGATGATCTCTACGGAGCAGTCGAAACGGAGCAGGGTTTTAAGGCGGCGCAGCGCCACCTCCCCGCCGCCCGCGATAAGGAATTTTTTGTTTGCGATGTTCGCAAACACCGGGAAGAATTTTTTCCGTGCGGCGGGGCTGCCGTATGAAGGCGTATGGCCGCCTTCCACACCGGGCGCCGGGCGCGGGTTTCCGCAGATCGCGCTGACGATCGTATCGGCGTCAAGGCCCGCCTCACCCTGCTCCGGCGGGCGGACGGCAACGACGCGGCAGTTTTCGGCAAGCGCCGCGTTCACCTTTTCCCCAAAGCCGCCCTCCGCGCCGCTTTCCTTGCTGACAAGCCACGATGCGTTTACCAGCCGGATCACGGCGCGGTTAAGTTTTTCCGGGAAGGGCCCCTGCATCGCTATAATGTTCTTTGCCGGTATGCCCGCTTCACGGCAGGCGCGGAGACTTTCCTCCAGCGGCAGAACCCGCGGATAGACGCGCCCCGAAAACGCGCCGGACGAAAAATGGCGCAGTTCCTTTGAGCCTGTGGTCAGAAAAATATTTCCCGCTTTACCCTTCAAAAAAGAGGCGGCGTCCGAAACGCTGTCAACATAAAATACGCCGGCAGGGGGCGGCATTGCCGGTATCTCACGGCGCAAACGGAGGTACGCGCGGCCTGAGCTTTCGCAGACGGTTTTTATGTTTTTTGTAACGATTTCCGCGAACGGGTGGGTGCAGTCGATCACATAATCAGGTTTGTACAGCGTTATTTCGTTCAGCATTTCCCCGCCGTTTAACCTGCCGGAGCGTATCACGGTACTTATTTGCGAGCCCGCGCCGCCTTGGAGGACTCTGAGGGTTTCGTCCCTTATCAGTTCCGCGCCGTACTCCGTCGCGCAGAAAATATGGGCTTGCAGTTCCATGCTTTTTTTTTCAGCCCGGTCCAGCAGCGAAACGATAAATTTTTTGCCGTCGCCTGTCCCCGCGAAAATGAAGACCGTCATCCTTTAGCCTTCCGCCCGTAGTTCATAGCCTCTGCGCGTTACCATCTTTCCGTTGATCACCGCCGTTTCGCTGTTGCCGACAAACACGGTCGTAAACATATCCACGGACGTCTCCCGCAGTTCCCCCAGGGTAAGAATCCGGCATTCCCCGCCGTCACGTCCTATGCGGCGCGCTGTCCCGCAGACCGTTTCCGGGCCGCGTTCCTGTAAAATGATCGCACAGGCTTTGGCAAGGTGGCCGGAACGTTTGGCGCTTGACGGGTTGTACAGGCATATCACAAAGCCGCCCGCCGCCGCCGCATGGAGGCGCTTTTCTATCACGACCCACGGCGTCAAGAGGTCGGAAAGGCTGACCACGGCAAAATCGTTCGTCAGCGGGGAACCCAACATAGCCGCGCCGGACAGGGCAGCCGTGATTCCCGGCACAATTATTATTTCCACCGCCGGGTACAAGTCCGAAAGTTCAAGGCAGACCGCCGCCAGTCCGTAAACCCCCGCGTCCCCGGAACATACAAGCGCCGCGTTTTTACCGGCGGCGGCCTTTTCCAGCGCAAACAGGCAGCGTTCCTTTTCTTTCCGCATCGGCGTTGAAAAATATTCCTTGCCCGCCGTAAGTTCCTTTACCAGTTCGAGGTAGAGCGGGTAACCCGCGATCACGTCCGCCGAGGCGAGCGCCGCGCGGGCCTCGCCGCTTAAATACCTGTTGTCGCCCGGCCCTATCCCAACGACGTACAGCTTCATGCCCCTTCCTTGTCCGCCCGGGTTTCGATGATGGACGAGCGCCGCAGCGCGTCAAAACATTCCGGCCAGAGCGCGGCGTCAAGCTTATCGCGCAGGCCGAACAGCAGTTTGTCCAGCACTTTTCCGGCGGCCTGGCTTATCGCGCCCCTTAGCCGCTCTTCCGCCATCTTGTCGCGGGCGCAGTCTTTGACAGCCGTTTTAAGCCGGCGCACGATGTCGTCCGCGGCCTCGTTCCGCACGGCGAGAATCGTTTCGATGTTTACCCGGAACGTGTTCCATTCAACGAAAGATGACATTTCTTCATCAATTATCTTTTTTATTTTGTCTGAGTCGGCGGGGTAGTCCCGCAACGGACACTGTTCATTGATTTCGTCAATATCAAAGAGCTTGACGCCGTCGATTTTCTTTAAGTCAGGATCAATATCGCGCGGCATCGCCAGGTCCAAAAACAGCCGCTCCTTTTTGTCGCCAAGCCGCCGGGCGGCCTCGCCGTAAGTTATCGTATGGTGAGGGCTTACCGTCGCGCTTACCACAACCTGATAATCCGCCAGAACCGCGTAACGCTCGTCATAATCTATCAGGCGGACATTACGCGGCGGCGCATTGTCCTGCTTGTGCCGGCGTAGCGTCATCGTAAGGTCCGCGCCGGCGCGGGAAAAAAGCTCGGCGCAAAGCCTCCCGATCACGCCGCTTCCGATCACGAGGCAGGACGCGCCCCGTACGCTAAATCCGTTTTCACGGACAAAATCCAGCGCTACGGAAGACACGGAAATATCGGCCCGCGCTATGCCGGTCTCCGTCCTGATACGTTTTGCCGAGGCTATAGCGCTCTGAAAGAGGCGCTGCAACGCGGGCAGGACGCTGCCGGCTTCCCGCGCCGCCTCGATAGCCTCCTTTACTTGGGAAAGTATCTGATTCTCGCCCCTTATCTGCGATAAGAGGCCTCCGGCAAGGTAAAAAAGATGCTCGACCGCCTCCCGCCCTTCGCGGCTCACAAAAATATTTTTGCAGTCATCGTAAGGAACATTTTTTAATTCGCTCAAAACCCGGTCAGGACCGGGACAGTCCATGCCCTCGGCGCAGAGCCAAAGTTCCGTCCGGTTGCAGGTGGCTATTATCACGCAGCCCACCCCGTCGTACCGTTCCCGTACAGTGCGGAGCGCGGAAGCTCTCGCGGCGGAGGTAAAAGTAAAACATTCGCGTTCCCCCACGCTTGCCCTCGTGTAATCTATGCCTGCCATGCGGATATTCATCGTTACACTATACCAATACCTGGTTTTTATGTCAGTCACCCAAATATACACGGGCAGCCGGCGGG
>JAITKQ010000096.1 GCA_031278295.1 Spirochaetaceae bacterium
GGGGACAGGCCCCTCGTTTGGGGGGACAGCTTCCTCGGTTAGGGGGACAGCCCCCTCGTTTAGGGGGACAGCCCCCTCGTTTAGGGGGACAGCCCCCTCCACACGGGGACAGCCCCCTCACACAGGGACAGCCCCCTCCGCACGAGGGACAGACCCCGCCAACAGGGACAGCCCCCTCACACGGGGGCAGGCCCCTCGTTGAGGACAGACCTCTGCGGGGACACCCCCTCCACAGAGGACAGCCCCCTCACACGGGGCAGGCCCCGCCACGGGGGGACAGCCCCGCCGCACGGGGACAGCCCTCTTTGCGTGGACAGCCCTCTCCAACAGGGACAGCCTCCTCCACACGGGGACAGCCCTCTTTGCGTGGACAGCCCTCTCCAACAGGGACAGCCCCCTCCGCACGAGGGACAGACCCCGCCAACAGGGACAGCCCCCGCCAATAGGGGACAGCCCCCTCGTTGAGGACAGACCTCTGCGGGGACACCCCCTCCACAGGGGACCGCCCCCTCACACGGGGACAGCCCCCGCCAACAGGGGACAGCCCCCTCGTTGAGGACAGACCTCTGCGGGGACACCCCCTCCACAGGGGACCGCCCCCTCACACGGGGACAGCCCCCGCCAACAGGGACAGCCCCCTCACACGGGGGACAGCCCCCGCCAACAGGGACAGCCCCCTCCGCACGAGGGACAGACCCCGCCAACAGGGACAGCCCCCTCACACGGGGGCAGGCCCCGCCACGGGGACAGCCCCCGCCACAGGGGACAGGCCCGCCACGCGGGGACAGCCCCCTCACACGGGGCAGGCCCCGCCGCACGGGGACAGACCCCTCCACACGGGGACAGACCCCTCCACACGGGGACAGCCCCCTCCACACGGGGACAACCTCCCCGGTTAGGGGGACAGCCTCCCCGTTTAGAGGGACAGCCCCCTCGTTTAGGGGGACAGGCCCCTCGTTTAGGGAGACAGCCCCCTCGTTTAGGGGGGACAGTCTCCCCGTTTAGGGGGACAGGCCCCTCGTTTGGGGGGACAGGCCCCTCGGTTAAGGGGACAGACCCCTGCGGGGACAGATGATAGCTTTGTTAATCGAAGCCTTCATCGCGGAGGCTTCTTTTTCCCCCTGTAACCGGATCAAATACCCGCCGCGGTATATGGCGTGAAACGGCGTTCGTTCATTTGGTGTTGAGGGCGAATTTGGGTTTGCAGGTACTTGACGATTACCGGCGCATAGCGGAACGCCTTGAATGTGAAAAACGGAAGCGGGGAATACGGTACCGGATCTGCCATGCCGATAAGCGCTGGAATGGTTATCGCCATCACCTCGTGCATCGGATACAACTTGTTCCGCCCCACACGCGGATCATTTATACCTGAAAATAGCCCATTATGGGCATCACTGCCCTTTGCGATTGCCGTTGTTCTTGTTTCCCTTCCTGAAAAACCATGCCGGTTATAACCGCGACTATACACCGATTTTACTTTTTTTATATGCGCCCGCCCTAGCCATTGACTAAAAGCGCCTGGCGGCGGCATAGTTATAGGACTGCGTGAAAATATGAATAAAGTTGTTTTAAAGGCGGAAGACCTTGACGGTTTTTTAACCGGTGACGACAAAGCCGCCATTGCCGGCATGGATGGTATTTACCGCGAAGTTTTGGCCAGTTTCAGCCTCTATTCGGCTGCCCGGATGGAAAAAGAACGCGATAAGGAAAAGGATAACCTGATCCGCTTGTACAACACCATGGGCAAGATGATGCAGGGCATCTGTAGCGAAGAACCCGGTATCCAGGTCTATAGTTTCCGTACGCCGCACGAAACGCACGCGGAAATATCGCGCATCATCGCTAAACTGCGGGATGTGCGCACCGATAATGATGAATTCATCTACTACATTCAACGCGCCTATGAAAAACTTTTTTATTTTGCCTGGGGCGGCATGAACAGCTCCGAAAAAAATTACCTGATGATAAAAACCCCGGTAACCATCCCCGTACAGAATTATGCGGTGCATAAAATTACAAACATTGACAACAAGATCGAAAACGCCGTGATGTGCATACTGTTGCGCGGCGCGTTGCTTCCCGCGATGATAATGTCAAAAGAGATAGAAGAGTATTCGTCAACTGCCTATGTTACGCCGTTTGCGCTGTTTAGAATCAAGCGGGACGAAACGAAACATGAAAACGACATGGAATACATCCTTGACCTTGACCGTTCCTACTTCGATCCCGAGGTCCTCAACGGCAGGGACCTGATTTTTGCCGACCCTATGAACGCGACCGGCGGCAGCCTTGTTACCGTTGTAAAGTACCTGCTAAGCCAGGGCGTAAAGCCGCGTTCCGTACATTTTTTTAACGTGATTTCCGCGTTGAAAGGAGCTTTGCGCGTGGTTCGGGCGCTGGATAACTGTACGGTTTGGACCTGCTGGATGGACCCTGTTCTGAACGAGGCGGCCTACATACTTCCCGGTCTGGGCGATGCGGGCGACAGGATAAATGGCACGGACTCCGTCGATAGGAGCCGCAACATCATGCAGCTTATAGCGGATTACGGCAGCAACATAGCCGGGCTTTACCGTTCGCAGCTCCGCGAAATTGAAGACACGGTTTTGGGAAGATCGTAGTTATGGAACGGACGCCGCTGAACGGTGCCATCCTGGCTTTCCTGGCTTTGAGCGGTTTTTCATTTTTTGTGTCCTGCGCGAGTCTTGCGACATCGGCGGAAGAATACTACTCAATCGGCATGGCCTACTTCGAGATGGGCAAGTACGAAGAGGCCGAGCGCTGGCTAAACCGTGCGGTAAGCTCAAACCGGACGATGAGCGCTTCGGAGTACAATCTTGGGCGGATAGCCTTTGGAACCGGCCGCTACACGGAAGCCCTGAAAAAGTTTAACTCAATACTGAAAAAAGACCCCCAAAATGTTATGGCGCTGAAAGCGGTCGCCTATACGTATATAAAAATGGGAAACATAGAAAAAGCGCGGGATATGTACAACCAGGTTTTGGAACTGGAACCGGAGGAGGCCGATAACGGGCTGAATTACGCGACGATCCTGTACGCTATGGATAAACCGGCTGAAGCGGAGGATGTGCTAAAAAAATATGATTACGCTATTCTCGATGACAAGGACGCGCTCCTGCTTTTGGCCCGCGTACAAAAAGCGCAGAATAAACCGGAGGCTATCGACAGTTACGATGTTTGGCTATCCAAAAACAACGATCCGCAGGTCCGCTACGAATATACCCTCGCGCTGGACGAAGGCGGGTTCTACGCGCGCGCGCTGGAAGCTGCGCGTAAAACTTTAAGCGAACTTACCAGTGATACCGAGACCTTGAAACGTTCAACGGTACGTTTCATGATTGCCAGCCTGCTGCTGGTAAGCGACAGTCAAAATAACGAAGGCTTCGAAGAACTTACCGGCGCCATACGCGACGGCTTTGCTGACGCGAAGATGATAGAAGCGCTGTTAAATGATGAACGTCTGGAAAAACCGGTGCGCGACGAAGTGCGGCGGACAATAGACAACGCGAAGCTGCCCGATCCCGGCGCCGCCGAATCGGCAGCATCCGGTTCGACAGAAAGCGGCGAAAACCCAACGGCGGAAAATGCGCTGTCGGCGAGCACCAATCAAAATTCAGACGGCACATCGGGAGGGACAAATTGATGCGCGCTGCTTTCCCGGGTTCTTTCGATCCGCCCACATTCGGACACATCGACATAATTGAACGGAGCCGTTCCATTTTTGATGAAATTGTCGTTGTGATCGCCGAAAACAAGCAGAAGAGCTACCTGTTTTCCGCGGAAGAACGCCGCGACATGATGACCGAAATGGTAAAAGAATGGAAAAATGTTACGGTAACGCTATGCGATACCCTGATCGTCGATCTCTTGAAACAGCTAAATATAAAGGTTATGGTGCGCGGTGTGCGTAACGTTCTCGATTTTTTTTACGAATCCGAACTTTCCATGATGAACAAGGCGCTTTCGCCGGGTATAGAAACGATTTTTATGATGACGCGCCCCGAATACCTGGTGTTACGGGCCTCGTCCGTGCGTGAACTCGCGGCGTTTAACGGCGATCTTTCGGCGCTCGTCCCGCCCGTCGTCGTGAACGCGCTCCGTAAAAAATATAATTAACCGGGGGTTTTTCACAAAAGCCCCGTATTTACAATAGAGGCTGTTCCAAAACTTCGGTTTTGGGGAGACAAAATGTCTGTGTTACCATTTTTATCCTGCCATGGGGTTTAATACCCCGCCTACCTTCCTTAATCGGGTTAGGCAGGCGGCAAAACCTCAGGCAAAACAGCTTAACGCTGTTTTGTGGCTTTAGCTTACGGCTTTTAAGCCACAAAAACCGCTATAGCCAAGGGGCTCGGTCTGTTCCATCGAACCCAAGGTTTGCGCCGCGGCCCCGGCATAGCCGGGGCCGTTTAGGGCGCAGTCGATTTGTTTTGGAACAGTCTCAATATTTAAGACAGGTATAAAAATGTTTCGTATTCAAACAATGAACAGTATTGCGGCGGAAGGCTTGAATTTATTTCCCGCCGGCAAGTATGAGGTCGGTCCCGGGACAAAGAATCCCGACGCGATTTTGCTGCGTAGCGCGGATTTACACGGGGTGGAAATCCCAAAAAGCGTTCTTGCCATTGTCCGCGCCGGCGCGGGGTACAACAACATCCCGGTAGACGCCTGTAGCGAACGCGGCATCGTGGTGTTCAATACACCGGGGGCAAACGCCAACGCCGTAAAGGAACTTACCATCGCCGCGCTGTTTCTGTCATCTAGGAAGCTTGTCGATTCGGTGCGCTGGCTTTCATCGGTAAAGGACAACGCGCCGCCAGGGGGCGATGGTATACCCGCCCTTGTCGAAAAAGAAAAGAACCGTTTTGAGGGGCCCGAGATATCCGGCAAAACACTGGGTGTGGTAGGACTGGGGTCCATAGGCGTGATGGTCGCCAACGCCGCCGCCGCGCTGGGCATGGACGTGGTAGGCTACGATCCGTACATTTCTGTACACGCCGCTTGGAATCTGTCCCGTTCAGTCCGCCGCGCCGAGACCATGGAAGATGCTTTGCGCGGTTCCGATTATGTCAGCCTTCATGTTCCGTACAGCGATGAAACAAAGAATATGTTAAGCGCCGGTAAAATAAAGATGATGAAGAGCGGGGCCAGGTTGCTGAACTTTGCGCGAGGCGGCCTGGCAAAGGAGGCGGATGTAATTTCGGCGCTGGAATGCGGACGCCTTTCCGTGTATATAACCGATTTTCCGACAGCGGAACTCCTGAAACACGACAAGGTTATCTGCATACCGCACCTTGGCGCTTCAACCCCGGAAGCGGAGATAAACTGCGCGGTAAGCGCCGTAAAACAGGCAAAGAATTTTCTTGAAACCGGCGTGGTAGAAAATTCCGTAAACTTTCCGTCCTGTAGCCTGACCCGTAATTCGCCGTACCGCCTGCTTGCGGCAAACCGCAACATACCGAACATGGTAGGCCAGATAACGACCCTGCTGGCAAGCGGCGGCATCAACATAACCGACCTGATCAACCATCACAAAGACGGTTACGCATACAACATCATAGACACGGAGCAGGAAATTCCGGCCTCCATGCTTGTGGCTCTTGAAAAAATTCCAGGTATAATCCGTGTCCGCACGATAGCCTGAGCGAGGGCCTGCCCGCTTATCTTTTTTTTATGCAATTTTACCGGTATAATGTTTACTATGGGTAAAACACTGGTTTCCGTGCTTTTTGTGTTTACCGCGCTTGTTTGTCTCCAGGCGCAGGACGACAGGGCCGTGTTCAAGATTCAACCGCTGGAGGCGGAAGGAACAAGCCCCGAAGAAGCCCGCCTGCTGGAATCCCTGATATACTCCTATTTTTCCGACAAAAGCGACGTGATAATACTGCTGCCCGAGGGCGGCCCGGCGGGCGGCATCCCCTACGAAACTGACCCTGATTATTTTATAAAAACCAGTTTGTACCCTGAAGATGACGCCTGTGTCTTTGAGCTTGTCGTGAGCGACGCTTATTCCCGTGAACTTTCGCGGCAGACCGCCAGGTACAAAACAACCAAGGATATAGCGCTGAATATGCATAATATTGTAAACGCGGCGTTTGAATGGCGGGACGATCCGGCGGAACTTTCCGGTGAAGCGCCTGAACCGCCGGACGCCGAGCTTATCGTCCCTGAAAAGCTGTTCGGACTCTGGAGCGGCGACACGGGTATCAAGCTGATCAAAATTCTGCCGGACGGCAAGGCTTTCGCGTTTTTTGCCTCCGGCGTAAACATGATGCTGTCCTACAAAATTGAGAATAACACGCTGAACATCACCCAGATTTCACCGAATAACGAAAATTTTTACTACCCGCTGCCGCTTCCGATGGCAAAAATCCTGGTAAATGAGGCGGAGCCGATGCGCTGGGAATTCATGCTGTATGAAAATGAAAATTTGCTGCGTGGAAGCCGGATAGAAACAACGGTCGAATTCGAAGACTACGAAAAAATCGTGATACGCCACAACAGCGTACGCAAATCGGAATGGAATAAACTTCCCCGTTAGCGGTTTGCCGCGCCTCGCGCATAAAACACCCAAGGAAATCGCCGTGCTGCGGCTTGTTTTGCAAACCGCGTGCCTAAGCTGAAGGTTCGCGGCAACTCAAAACACGGGGAATTTAGGGCCCGCGCCGCGCGTTTACCAAAATCCCGGCTTGGTGTATAATAAATCAGGTTTATGCTGAATGATATAGACGCCGTGGCCTTTGATGTTGACGGCACCCTTTACCCCAACTACCGTTTTTACCTGCGCGTCTTTCCAAATGCCCTTTCACGGTTACGCCTGCTTGCGGCCTTTGCCGGGGCGCGCCGTAGAATCCGGCAGGCGGGCGCGGTCGGGGACTCGTTCCATGACATGCAGGCAAGGCTTTGCGCGGAGTGCCTTGGTACGGGTAAAAAAACGCCCGGCGCGGATGCGGTCAGGACTTTAATATCAAAATGCATCTACGCTTCCTGGGACGATATGTTTTCCGGTATAAAGCCTTTTCCTTACGTAAAGGAATGTCTTTCCTCGTTCAAGGAAAACGGCCTCAAACTGGCCCTGCTGTCCGATTTCCCGATCGGCAAAAAAATCGCTTGCCTGGGGCTTTCCGGGCTGTGGAACGCGGAACTTTCCAGCGAAGAGTTTGGCGCGCTAAAACCGCACCCGCTTCCGTTTCACCGCCTTGCCGAGGCGCTAGACCTGCCTCCCCGGAGGATACTTTATGTAGGAAACAGCCCCGCTTACGACATTGCCGGCGCAAAAAACGCCGGGCTGATACCGGCCCTGCGCTGCCTGTTCCCCCGCTTTCCGCCACGACGCGGACTCGAGGGCATTTTTGCCTTCAATCACTATCGCCAATTACAGGAGTATGTGTTAGGATAGCAAGGATGAACTTTTTTAACGGCGGTGATCTCCTTACACTTGGCATAGTTTTGGCGGCATTGCTGCTTTTTCGCCACCTTGACAAAAACAGCCGTAGCGTAAACCTTGCCCGCGCCTACGGCAAGGATCTAAAAGACGAAATTAAAAAAGAATTCACAGCGTTTACCGACGACAAGGCGGCGGCCCTGCGCGATTATGGCGTTATCCTTGACGGTGATTTCAGGCGGGCTGAAGCCCTGAAGCAGAATATTGAAACCGAGGTAAAAAATCTGGATGAAAACATCGTAACGGTAAACGAGCTTAACATACGCATACAAAAATACGAGTCCGTCCTGCGTGAGCTGGATTCATGGACGGAAAGGGTAGAAGAAAACCTGCGGCACATCGGATCGGAATCCGCGTACGTTGAGCTTGTCGCCGAAAAGGTAGACGACCTCCATGACAAATTAAATAAAATTGATAAAACCATTGACGCCGTACAGGAGCGCGTAAAAACAGAGACGGAACGCTCCGTTGAAGAGTCCTCCGGTATGGTACTGCGGTCACTGGAAACCACGATTGCCGGGCTGAAAAACACGGTGGAGGAAACCGGGCGTGGCATTGAGGAACACCGCGAGGCGCTAAGACGGGCGGAGGAGGCGCGCCGGCAGAATCTTGAAAAAGATATGGCTGTTGTCGACGGCGCCCTGCAAAAGGTTCTGTCCGCCACGACCGAACATTCAAACGAACTGGAGGCTTCCCTGTTGAACGAACTGAATCAGGATGCCGAAAAGCGAAGCGCCGAATTGCGGCGCTTTCTTGCCGAAAAGGTAGAGGGCACCGTACGGTCCGTAGAGGGAAAGATAGAGCTTGTTTCAAAAAATATTCAGTCGGCGACAGCCGCGTGGGAAAATGAAAATGAACGTATCTTTGAAGAACAGCAAAAGTATAAAACCGAATGGCGGCGAAGTGTCTCGGAGATGGACGCGCTCGCCCTTGATCAGCGCGGTCTTTGGGAAAAGGCAATAAACGAGGGCGACGCGGCAATCGAACAGTACCGCCGCGTACAACAGGTACAGATTGACACGCTCTCGAGGATGGCTGACGATGCGGGCAGGCTTGACACGGAACTGCGCGAGCATATCGAAAATGTCAAAAATGAAATAAAAAATGACTTTAAGGCGTTTGAAACGGATCTCGCAAAAAACCGTGGCGCGGTGCTGGAAGGTTTTAACCGATCGATAGAGACCATACAGGGCAAGGTTGGCAGCCTGGAGAAAGAAATTGACGTTCTGAGGAACGAAGCGTCCGGAAAGGTGTCCGACACCATGAGGGAGTTTGAGGAGCAGGTAGGGGCAAACCTTGCGAAACGGGCCGAAAACATAAACAACCAGATGAATGAATGGCGTGGCGAACTTGGCAGACGTTTCGACGAGTTGCGTGAACGCGCTGAAGATGAATGCCGCAGGATCGAACACGAATGCGGCGAAACGTTACAGCATAAAAAGAATCAGCTTGACGCCAATTTCGATGAAGAAATCAAGCGTATAAAAGATACGTTTGATGATCTGGGAAAAAGCATCGGCGTACAAACCGACCGTTATGAAAAATCGATCAAGTCGTTGGAAACCCAGCTTCAAAGCAGCCTGGAAGAAGCGAATATAACCGTTGATAACACGCTGAAAGCGGAAATATCACGTTTTGAAATACAGAATTCCGAAAGGCTGAAAAGGCATGAACGTGAAACGGCGGAAACCATAAGCGGGGCGGCGGCAAATATTGAAGAACGCCTGAACGAAATCGCGTCCGTGACAGCCAGATCTTACAGTGATGTTGAAGCCTACAGGACGGCCTGTACCGAACGCTTCATCGAGATGGACTCCGCAATAGAAAATATGCGCAGGCGTGTCAAAGAATTAAGTTCAGAAAACGAAGACCGCCTGGCGGCCGTGCGTACAAAAATAGAAGAAACCGGCTTCGATGTAATGAATCAGCGTACGGAAATGGTTAACGCCGCTACGGAAAAAATCAAAGGTCTTGAAAATGAGATAAGCGAAGCCGGCAGGCGGATAGATGACTTCTTCAGCAAGACGGAGCTTATCGATAAAACACTCGCCATGAAAAAAGATGTTGAAAATAAAATTGAGGACCTTAACTCCGATATGAAAAAACTCAGCCTGCGTAGTATCGAAATTTCCGAATTGAAGAGTCAGTTTGAAAAATTAAAGCGAATGGATCAGGATATTGCCAACAAAATGGCGCAGTTCGATATTGAACAGCAGCGTATTGAACGGATGGAGATAAATTTTAACCGGTTGCTGCAAACATCACAATCTGTCGAAGATAGGCTTAAACATATAACCGGCGCCGACGATATGTTGCAGGAGGCGCAGATTAAACTTAGAAAGCTGGACGATTCCATGATCGCGGCTGAAGAAAAGTATCAGCGTATCGAAAGAAAAAATCAAATTCTTGAAGTGACAAACGACGGAATAGAAAAAAACATGAAATCATTGCAGGAATCCGAGGCGGCGGCGCAAAAAATAAACGGCGATATACAGCGCATGACGGGAAGCCTTGAATACATACGCTCATCGATAGAAACGCTTGCAAATGAAAATACAAAAGCCCGGGACACGATGGAAAAACTTTCCATGCTTGATCAAACGATAGGCGACATTGACATCCGTATGCAGAACCTTCAAAAGGCCCGTGTGTGGCTGGCTGAACTGGAAACCCGCCTGGATGATAAGTACCGTGAGGTCAAACAGCAGATTAAATTGACGGAGAAAATTATAAATACAACCAAGGTAGACAACGAATCTTTATCGCCTGAGATCAGGGATGATGTAATCCGTCTGAAAAAACAGGGCTGGACAATAGACGATATAGTTAAATCTTTAAGGCTTTCCCGCGCCGCCGTCGAGCTTATCCTGGAAACCGCGACCAGGTAACAACTTCCCTTGACAGAAGGGGCCTCCGCTGAAATTACCGCGGGGCAAAGGGCGGCGGCACGGATAAATCCCCGAACAGTTTAAGATAATCGAGCAGCACAGGGTACTTTGTCAGAAGCTCGCCGTATTTTGCAAGCTCGTCTAAACGGAATTGCGAGTTTATGCGCCCGGCGGCCTTGGATCTTATTTCGCCGTTGAGGATTTCGCGCTGGTGGGCGGTATAGTCTTCGTACAAAGATTTTGCCGATTCGTAAAGATCGTAGTCGGGAAACTGTTTTACGGTAAGGGAATAGGAAATTTCGTTTATGCCGGGAAAGGCGGCGCGTATGTCATCGTCAAGGTTTTTATATGTGCCGGCGGCGCTTAGTTGTTCAACTACATCCCGCCTTACGCAGTAGTAAGATAGACGCTGTTCGATGAAGGCCGCAAGCCGCGAGCCAAGTTCCGCCGTGTATGCGTCGAGCGCCGCTTGATTCGAAAGGCCGGACTCTTTTACAAGTAACGGCAGCATAGCGGGCTTGACAGAAAATGATACGTTTCCGGAAATTCGCCACAACAGGGAAATCTTCACACCGACAAAGGAAGCGTAGGTTTCCCCTTGCGGCAAAGCACCGGCCACAGTTACCGAAATGTTTTGTGTCTTTGTGTCAAAAACAGCTATTGTTGTGTTTCCGGGTATCAGCCTGTACCACAGCCATAAAAGTTTACCGTCCTCTATCACCTGCTCGTAAATGCCGTGGGTCTTTGAAGACAGAACCCCGTAAGAACCGTGCGGCACTGGCAACTGCGCCCAGCCCGCAAAGAATCCGCCGGCCCCCAGCGCTATAAGTATAATTAACACAGTAAAAAACTTTTTCATACCGGCATTCCCGCGGCGCGGCCTGCGGCGTAAACCCCGGACAGGTTACGCGGCATTATATACACATCCCGCCCTGCAAGTATACGCCTCGGCATTTCGCGTCAGTCTCACCGTTAATGTTACAGTTTTTTTCACGGCAATGCAATGCGGCGCGTTGCCTCATCAAAAATGTAACCGGAAAGAGGCCCCGCTACCAGTTTGCCGTAGTTTTACATTTACAAAAATTTTTCAGGTAATTTGGGCGCATTTCCGGCACTTCGTGCCGGAAATCGGGCTTTGCGGGCTTCCGCGGGGCAACCCTCTTGGGTTGCCCCCCCATTCCCTCCGCGAAACGTTCGCGCGAAACGTTCGCGGGAACGCTACGCGGGAACGCTTCGCGCCCCTCCAATCCCCGCGTTTCGTACACGACGGCTTTTTCGGCAATGATAGGCCGGGAAATGTAAAATTACTGAACAGTTTGCCGCGCTTCCCGTGCAAACCGCATCGAAGCAAAGCTTCGCGACAACCGGATGCCCGCAAGCTCAACGCCGCGCGTTGAGCTTGCGGGCGCGGCAGGCTGCCGGGCCTGGATTTTACGATCATACATCACGGACAGCCCTCATTAACAACAGACTCGTTGACGGACCGGGACGAAAACAGCGAATTGTAGCGCGAAAGGGGCGGTGTTTTGAATTGCCGTAGTACCGCGGTCCCTGTTTATGCTATACTGGCGGTATGAATTACTCTATTGCGCTGGTACCCGGCGACGGCATAGGCCCGGAAGTTACGGCAAAGGCCGTGGATGTTCTGGCACTTACCGGTCATAAATTCGGGCATTTTTTTAACTTTGTAGAACTTGAGGCGGGGGGTCGCGCTATCGACTCGACCGGGGAGCCGCTTCCGGCTTCGAGTATGGAAGCGGCAAAACGGTGCGACGCGCTGCTTTTGGGGGCGGTCGGCGGGCCGAAATGGGAAAACCTGCCCGGCCACCTGCGGCCTGAACGGGCGCTGCTGGGCCTGCGGGCGGGGCTCGGTGTGTTTGCAAACCTGCGGCCTGCCGCCTTGCTGCCCCAGTTAAAGGACGCCTGCCCGCTGAAGGACGAGGTTCTGGCCGCCAGCCACCCTGAGGGCAAGCCCACCTTCGATCTGTTAATCGTGCGTGAGCTGACCGGAGGAATATACTTTGGCGAGCGGGGCCGCGACGGGGACGGGAAATCGGACGATTCATCGGCCTTTGACACGGAGCGCTACAGCCGTGCGGAGATTGAACGTGTGCTACGGGTCGCCTACGGGGCGGCGGCAAAACGGCGCTCTAAACTCTGCCTTGTGGACAAGGCTAATGTGCTGGAATCCTCGCGGTTCTGGCGGGAGATAGCGTCCGAAATTGCCGGCGAGTACAAAAACATCGAAACTTCGTATATGTACGTGGATAACTGTTCGATGCAGCTTATACACGCGCCCGGTCAGTTTGACGTCATCGTTACGTCCAACATTTTCGGCGACATACTTTCCGACGAGGCCTCCGTGCTGTCCGGTTCGATCGGGATGCTGGCCTCGGCGAGCATAGGAGGGAAGGCCGCCGGAAGAAAGTACCCGCCCGGGATCTACGAGCCTATACACGGTTCCGCGCCGGACATTGCCGGGAAGGACCTCGCAAACCCGCTCGCCGCGATACTTTCCGCCGCGATGATGCTGCGCTATTCGTTTTCCCTTGAACAGGAAGCCTCCGCGATAGAGGCCGCCGTAAACAGCGCGCTGGACAGCGGCCTGCGCACAAAAGACATAGCCGGGAGGACGGGGTACAGTGCGGAACGCATAGTCGGTACAAACGCGATGGCCGCCGCTGTCATGGCGGCGCTTAAAGCCGGATAGGGGCCTCCCCCCACCGCCATCCGTACCGTTCCGTACATCGCGCTTCAACCCGCCGGAATAGGCGTCCGTATTTTTCAGCAAGCGCCCTGCTCTTTCATCGGGTATCGCAAACCTTTCCGGCCTTGCCGTCTATATGTTGCCCGGTAATGGTGACAGCTTCCCGCCCCTATCCTCCCGGGATCGGGGTCTGACCCCCTCCGCATCAGGCGTTTGTCCTTCCGTAATCTGCGGCCAATACCCCCTCCCCTTCCTCCCCCTAAACTTGACCAACAAAAATTTTAACCGGATTTGCCCGGAAACAAAGTTTCGCGCCCCGCTTTTAAAGCAAAACGCGCGTTAAGAGCAAATACAATGTATGAGACAATTACGTTTGTTAAAACGGGACGTGTGGT
>JAITKQ010000100.1 GCA_031278295.1 Spirochaetaceae bacterium
ACGCCCACATCCGCCGCGGACATGGCCGGGGAATCGTTCATGCCGTCCCCTACCACCGCCACCGCGCAGCCCCTTTCTTTAAGGGCCCTAACCAGGTATGTCTTTTCCTGGGGCAGCAGTTCTCCGCGGAAACCATCCACCCCAAGGCTCCGGGCTATCCTTTCGGTGGTCCGCTTGTTGTCGCCGGAAAGCAGGTAGATTCGCTTGATACCCAGTTTCCGTAGCATGGCGATGACCTCCGCCGCTTCCTCCCGCAGGGGATCGTCGATGACCAGAAGCCCCGCCATCTCGCCTTCCCTGGCAAGGTATAGCACGGACCTCCCCTCGGCGACGGCGGCGGCCTCGTCAGCGGCGGAGACTGAGATATCGATCCCCTCGTCCTCGCTGATAAAATGCCGGGACCCGATAATCGTATGCCGCCCCTCATATTCGGTGGCTATGCCGTGGGCGGCGATGTACTTGACCGTACTGTGTCTTTCCCGGTGTTCCACCCCCTGTTCCATCGCCGCCTTGACCACCGCCTTTGCTACCGGGTGGGGGAAGTGCTCCTCAAGGCAGGCGGCAATTTTCAGTACCTCGTTGTTTGTGTAGCCGTTGTAGGGAACTATCCGCAAAAGGGCCGGTGCAGCTTTGGTTAGGGTTCCCGTTTTGTCAAATACGATGGTATCCACCGCGGCAAGGGCTTCCATCGGGGCGCCTCCCTTAAAAAAGACTCCGTTCCGCAGGCCTTCGCTCATTGCAGAAAGAAACGCCAGGGGCGTTGAAAGTTTGATCGCGCAGGAGTAGTCGATTGAAAGCGCGGTCTTGGCTTTCGTAAAACTGCCGTTGATCAGGGTGCCGAGCGCGGCGGCAATAAAACTGAAGGGGACCGCCCTGGTGGCAAGCTCATAGGCCCTGCTCTCTATCTTTGCCTTGGCGGTCTCCGATTCTTCTATGAGCCTGATAATTTTTTGGAAACGGGTATCTTCGCCCTTTCTGACAAGCTCAACCACCAATTCCCCCTCTTCAATAACCGTTCCGGCGTGAACCGTGTCTCCGCTTGTCCGGGAAGCGGACAGGGGTTCGCCGGTCATGGAGCTTTCGTTTACCAGCGCGCTACCCTCGTCCACCTTGCCGTCCACCGGGATGAGGGACCCGGCCCGTAGCGTCACCAGGTCTCCCTTTGCAAGCCTAGAGTAGGGAATCTGCTCATCCCGGCCGTCCCTGCGTACCCAGACCTGGCCCACATTGAGGGAAATCCCCCGTGCAAGGTTTTCCCGGGAACGCGCCCGGGCCCAGTCTTCAAGGTACTGCCCGGTTTTGAGGAGCATCATAAGGGTAGATGCGGTGGTATAGTCCCTTTCCAGCAAGGAAAGCAGTATGACCGAACCGTCCAGTAGGGGAATATCCATTTTCAGACGACAAAGGGAACGCAGGGCCGCGGCGATATAGCGTAGCGCCCCCAAGATGGTAAAAAGAGGCCTGAGCGCCGGGGGGCGGAAAAGGCGGAAAAGCTGGTAGCCTATGTAGGACCAGACGGGGCTTTTTGGTTTTTCCGACACGGGGGAAACCAGGGGGGCAAGATCGATCCGCAGTAAAAGCTCTAAAAGTCCCGTTTCATCAAGTATGGCCGGATCGTAGCGCAGCAGTATGCTCCCCGTTCTTGGAGCAAGCGCGGCGCTCCGTACACCCGGAATATCCGCGATGGTCCGGCCCAACTCCGCCAAGCCTTGTCCGCGAATGAGCCGCAGCGCGTCGGGGTTGGCGCGAAACCTGACCCTGCCGGGGAGTGAGTGGACAACCGCGACCCGCATAGGGCTAGGACTTGGCTCCTTCCGCCTTGCGCTGGGCGTCCGCTTCGGCAAGCAGATCCTCGGCCCCCTCCTTTATGGTTTCCGCAGCCTCCATGGCCTTGTCCTTCAAATCCATTATGCCGCCTAGTGTTTTGGCGCATACCCTCCGTATTTCGGCGCTGTTTTTATACACCAAGGCTCCGACCACCGCCCCGCCCACAAAGGCCAGTCCGTACTTCCACCAATTGTTCATGTCAATTCTCCTTTCATTACAGTTAGTAATGGATAACTGTATTATTTTTAACTAACATAGCTGATTGGCGGATATTTGTAAAGGGGGAGACGCCCGCCAGCGGGTTTAAAGTCCGCTACGCGGTAGCGTCCCCAAAGCGGGTTTTACGCCGTGCCTTCGCTCCGCAAAAAGCGATAGGCATTCGCGGCTGTAGGCTGTGTTTAGTTCGATGTTTTGGAAACCGCGAATGGGCGCGAATGAATACGAATAACGCGAATAGTATTATATGACTTCAGCGATTCCGCCGCGTCCTTATGCCATTGCCTTACTTGTCAGAAACAACCGTTTTTGCATTTCATTTAACCGGGTCAACATCATTGCTATCCGATCTTCCATAAATATTTTTACCCTCATTTCCGTGGTAGAAATATTATTACACTTTTCCCCTAATAAGTTATTTATAGTATTGACAGTCCCTTGGCGCCGGCTTACGACCCCCCCCCCCCCCCGGCGTCATTCTCCGCGTAAATCTATGCCGGTGTCGGCCCGGAAAGCGTCCTTCCCCCGCCTGGTCATAAGGGGGTAGAGAATGCCCCAAGCGTGTTTCCGGTACTCCGCCGGCTCCTGCTTGAGCGCGCAGAAGGGAAGCCAATAGATGCTGGACAGCAGGATGAGATCGATGACACGCCGGAACTCTCCGGGGAATTCCTCTTTTCTGATGAGGCCTGCTTTCAGAAAAGTCTCGAACGCGCCGGTGAGCAGGGCAACGTTGGTGCGGTAGATGTTTTTTTGCTTTTCATGGATCTTCGGCGACAGTTGCGCTAACTGGGTGATGTGCCAGAAGTAATATGCATTTGACTGAACGACCTGCTGAATGTCGAGCAGAAAATAATCCAGCTCGGCAAAATTTCTCGGAGCCCTGGAGGGCGGCCCCCCCGGCGATTCTGCGATGATCGCTTCGATAATGTGCTCTTTTTTTTTGAAGTAATAGGTCAAATTGCCCTTGCTGATGCCGAGGGCGCCCGCTATGTCCTGGACAGACACAGCGTTATAACCCCGCTCGGCAAATAGTTTTTTCGCGGCGGACAGAATTTCCTGCCGTGTGTTCCGTTTCATCCCTTCTCCGTGTCCCCGGTTTGTTCCTGCTGTAGTTTCGTCAGAGAGCGGACTTCCCGCGCCGCGAGGAAAATCACCACAATCGCCGCGATGCCGTCGCTTATTGGCCCTGCCCAGAACAAGCCTTCAATGCCAAGGGCAAGGGGCAGCAGTAGAAGCAGGGGCAGCAGCAAGCCAATCTGCTTGAGCAGCGCCGTCCAAAAGCCCAGCTTTGCCTTGCCGATGGCGGAGAAAAAGTTGGACGTTATCGGTTGAACAGCGTTTATGAAGGTCATAAACAGGAAAACGCGCATATATCGTGTGGCAAAACCGTAAAACAGCGGATCATCGGAACTGAATATGCGTAGTATTTGCGCCGGAAACAGTTGAATACAGAGAAAGGTGGCCGCGGCAATGCTCGTTCCATAGCGGACCGCCAGCTTATAGGCTTCTTTTACCCGGCCAAACTTTTTATTGCCGTAGTTAAACCCGTAGATCGGCTGGCAGCCGAGTGCGATGCCGATGACGCAGGACATGAACACCATCGTAATCTTGGCCGCGGCGCCCGCCGCTGCCAGGGCAACTTCGCTCCCGTACACGGACAGCGCGCCGTAATGCCTCAGGGTGTTGAGCTGCACAATTTGTATGACCGTCGATGAAAGATGCATCACGCAGACCGCGGATCCCAGGGAACACACCTTCTTTATCACCTTGAGCTTCGGCGGCAGATCGCGGATTCCCGGTTTTGCGTTTTTGAATTTCCGCAGAAAGTAGTAGAGGGCGAGGACGCTGGACAGCGCCTGCCCGCCCAGGGTGGCCAGCGCGATGCCGCTTATCCCCAGGTCAAAGACGTAGAGGAATACCGGATCAAAGGCCATGTTGAAGATGACGCCAGAGAGAATCGTCGCGCTTGAATATGCGGGGCTTCCGTCGGCGCGAATATAGTAGGACGCGCCCGTGGCAAATATGCCCAGGGGAACCCCCATGCTGATAATGCGGACATAGGGTTCGGCGTAGGGCCGTATGGCCTCCGTCGCGCCAAACAGGTTGAGCATGGGTTTGAGCCAGCACACCGCGGCAAACGCTATGGCGATGCCGGACGCCGCCATCAGAAA
>JAITKQ010000162.1 GCA_031278295.1 Spirochaetaceae bacterium
CGCCGCGTGTTGATGAAGCTGTTGTTGTCCGATTCTTAGCGGCACGGCGTTTTGTTTACAAAATTTCGGGTAATAGGTATGTTTTCACTAAGTGGATTTTTATTGCTAAGATTCTTAGCTCCAGACGGAATTTTGTTTGCAAATCTTACAGTTTGACATCTCGTTCCCGGAAAACGGGTTTTGTACGTGTGCACGCTTTTGGGCGTGTACGCATAAAATAATTGATTCATTTTAAGGAAAACTTATGACTTGTAATTGCGGTAGCGACTGCGCTTGCCGCGCCAACGAGGCGCGGGAGATTGTGGTCAAAATAGGGCGGGAGGGCGAATACGCGATCCCGCTCCTTCAGGAAATTCAGAGACGGCATTCTTACCTGCCAAAAGAGCTGGTAGAAGCGGTCGCGGCGGAGGCGGACATTCCGGTTTCCGCCCTGTATGGGGTTGCGACATTCTATTCGCAGTTCCGGTTCAAGCCCCAAGGCAAGCACCTTATACGGGTGTGCCGCGGGACGGCCTGCCATGTGGCGGGTTCGGATATTATCTCGGCGCTTATAGCCCAGGAATTGGGCATAGAAGAAGGCGGTACTACGCCTGATATGTTGTTTTCGTTTGAAAAGGTGGCGTGTTTGGGCTGCTGCGCCCTCGCGCCTGTGGTCATGATAGGGGAGAAAATTTACGCGAAACTTACAAGCTCCAAAATCAAGGCCGTGATAAAGGACTACAAAAATGGCAAAGCCTAAAATTATGGTGGGGCTTGGTTCCTGCGGGATAGCCGCCGGAGGACAGGCGGTTTACGACTATCTGAAAGAGTCCGTTCCCGGCGCTTTGGCGGACATAGAAGTTACCTCATGTATAGGGATGTGCTGGGCGGAACCGCTGGTAGAAGTTGTCGAGGATACGGGGCGGACGCTTTTTGGCTATGTGGACGCTGATTTTTCCGTGAAGATTTGGCGGGGGCTGAGGGATGGGAAGCTGCCTGACGAGAAGCGGGTGCGCGAATCGCGGGACGGCAGGGATTATCTGGAAAGGCAGGTAAAGGTCGTCCTCCGCAACTGCGGCGTGATAAACCCGGAAAAGATAGACGATTATCTGGCGGCGGGCGGCTATGCGGCGCTCAAAAAATGCCTTTCAGGGTATACGCCGGAGCAGGTGATAGACATCGTGAAGGAATCGGGCCTGGCCGGACGGGGCGGCGCGTTCTTCCCCACGGCGGTAAAATGGGGGCTTTTCGCGGCAAACCCCGCTCCGGCGGGCGGGCATAAGTATATGGTGTGCAACGCGGACGAGGGCGACCCCGGCGCGTTCATGGACAGGGCTACCATCGAAGGCGACCCGCACGGGCTGCTTGAGGGGATGCTGATAGCCGCCTACGCCACAGGCGCGGACCGCGGGTATATCTACTGCCGGGCCGAGTACCCGCTTGCCATAAAGCGGCTCAATCTGGCGATAGCGGAGGCGGAAGCGCGGGGCTTTATCGGCGATAGTATCATGGGCAGCGGCTTTACCTTTCACCTGAAAATCAAAGAAGGGGCGGGGGCCTTTGTCTGCGGCGAGGAGACGGCGCTTATGGCTTCCGTGATGGGGCGGCGCGGTATGCCGACGCTGAAACCGCCGTTCCCGGCGGTTTCAGGCCTTTTCGATTCGCCAACCAACATCAACAACGTAGAAACCTTTGAGAACGTGGCGTACATCATCAACAACGGGCCGAAGGCGTTTAACAAGTACGAGTCCAACGGCACGATAGGGACCAAGGTGTTCGCCCTTGCCGGCAAGGTGAAGCGGGCCGGGCTTGTCGAGATACCCGTCGGCATGACTATACGTGAGCTGGTAGAGCGTATAGGGGGCGGTTCCTCGACCGGACTCCCGCTCAAGGCGGTGCAGATGGGCGGCCCGTCGGGGGGCTGTATTCCGGCGCGGCTCTTTGACACCACGATAGACGTGAAGTCCGTTACAAGCACAGGCGCTATCATGGGCTCGGGCGGCTTCATCGTCATGGATGAGCATACCTGCATGGTTGACGTAGCCCGCTACTTCCTCGCCTTTGTCCAGAGCGAAAGCTGCGGCAAATGTACATTTTGCCGTATCGGCGCCAAGCGTATGCTGGAAATCCTTACCCGCATCACGGCGGGACTAGGCGTGGAGCGGGACCTTGAACGCCTGCAAGAATTGGCGGCGGCTATAAAAAAGTCCTCCCTCTGCGCTCTGGGGCAAACCGCCTCGAATCCTGTGCTTACCACGCTAAAATACTTCCCGGAGGAGTACGAGGAGCATATCAGGGAGAAAAAGTGCCGCGCCAAAGTGTGCAAGGCGCTGATAAAATACGGCATTTTGGCGGACAACTGTACCGGCTGCGGCGCGTGCGCGAAGGGCTGTCCGGTAAAGGCGATCTCCGGCGAAAAGAAAAAGCCGCACGCGATTGATCCCGTAAAATGTACCCGCTGCGGACTTTGCAGGGAATCATGCAAGTTTGCCGCCATCGAAGTCTGTTAAATTAAGGAATGAATTATGCCCATTGTAAACATTACAATTAACGATAAACCGCTTCAGGTCGAGGCGGGAACGACTATTTTGAACGCGGCGGCCGCGGCGGGCTTTGAAATACCCACGCTCTGTCACGCGCCCGCCTTGAAGCCGTACACCAGCTGCTTTATCTGCGCCGTGAAGGTTGAGCCGGGGCGCGGTAACCTTGTGCCGTCCTGCGCGACCAAAGTTGCCGAGGGACAGAGGATAACTGTGTCCGGCCCTGAAGTGGACGCTTCGCGCCGTATGTGCCTTAACCTCCTCGTATCCGACCACTGCGGCGACTGCCTGCCGCCTTGCGAGACTGCCTGCCCCTCGTCCATCGACATCAAGGGCTTTCTTGCCCTCGTCCGCGAAGGCCGGGAGACGGAAGCGGCGAAGCTCATTCGCGAAAAAGCGCCGTTTCCCGGCACGCTAGGCCGCATCTGCCCGCGCCCCTGCGAGAAAGAATGCCGCCGTAACCGTGTGGAGGGGCCGCTCGCCATCTGCAACATGAAGCGGTACATAGCCGACACGGAATTGTCCCTGCAAAAAAAGCCCGTCCTCCCCGCGCCCGCCCCGCCTACAGGCAAGAAGGTTGCGATAATAGGCGCGGGGCCGGCGGGCATGACAGCCGCCTACTTCTTGCGTCTTGAAGGACACGCCGTTACCGTGTTCGAAAAACACAAGTCATCCGGCGGTATGCTCCGCTACGGCATCCCATACTACCGCCTGCCGGACGAGACGCTAAAACATGAGTTCGGCGCGGTCGAGGATTTGGGCGTGGAGGTGAAGTACGGCGTTGAGGTCGGCAGAGACATCCCGGCCAAAAAGCTGGAGGCGGACTTTGACGCGCTAATCGTGGCGATTGGGGCGCAGGGCGCCGCACCGATCGGTATTCCAGGCGAGGACCTCCCCGGCGTATGGTCCGGTATTCAGTATCTGGGCGCATCGGGCGAGGGGAAGACCCCCAAACTAGGCGGCGCCGTGTACGTGGTGGGCGGGGGCAACACGGCTATGGACTGCGCGCGCTCGGCTGTTCGCGGCGCTTCGCGGGCCGTGTGCCTGTACCGGCGCGGACGGGAGGAGATGCCCGCCAATGACTTTGAAATCGAGGAAGCTATGCATGAAGGGGTCAGCTTTGAATACCTTACCGCTCCGGTCAAGATAGAAAAAGACGGCGATAAGCTCCGGCTCACCCTCGTCAAGATGGAGTTGGGAGAACCGGATGCCTCAGGCCGCCGCTCGCCCCGCCCCATAGCCGGTTCCGAATACTCTGTATCCGCCACAGCCGTGATAGGAGCGATAGGACAGCGCGTGCTGCCGGGACTGGCGGGCGAGCTTGGGCTTGAGCTTGCCCGCGGCGGCGCGATCGCCGCCGACCCGCAAACCTTCCAGACTAAGCGGGCGGGGGTTTTTGCCTGCGGGGACTGCCAGACCGGCGCTAACATCGCCGTGCGGGCCGTAGGCAACGGGCGCAAGACCGCCGCCGCCGTAAGCCAGTACCTGCGGGGCGAGCGTGTTACCGGAGAGCCCGTCCTGTTTAACTCACAGATGGGGCCGCTGGACGAGGTAAGCGATGAGCTTTTTAGGGATGCCAGGCGGCGGGAACGTATAACAATGCCTGTCATCCCGGACGGCGAGCGTGCGACAAGCGAAAACGAGGTGGAAACCGGCTTTGACACCGATGCCGCCCGCAAAGAGGCTGAACGCTGCCTTGAATGCGGGTGCGAAGCGGTAAAAGACTGCCGCCTCCGCGAGTACGCCACGAAGTACGGCGCCGACCGGAATTACTTTGGCCCGCCGTCCGAAGCGGACTCCCGGCGGCGGTATCAGGCGGATTACAGCCACCCCAAAATCAGGATGCAGACCCATAAATGCATCAACTGCGCCGCCTGCGTCCGCGCCTGCGCCGAAGTGAAGGGGCTTAACATACTCGGACTTGTGAACCGGGGCTTTGCCACCCGTATGCTTGCCCCGTTTGGCGAAAGCCTTGCCGGGACAAAATGCGACGGCTGCGGCGAATGCGCCAAGGTATGCCCGACGGCGGGGCTGATCTTGGCAAATACTTAGTGAATCCGGCCTACAGCCTTTGGGAAAGCGCCGGTTTGTGTTTAACCGATCATGAGCCGGCGTGTATTTGCCTGCTGACATGGGCAAATACAGGGGCGATGATTGTCCTTGCGGCAATCATCGCCGTGCGGTTGCCTCCGTACAAGGGCTGTAGGCTTTTTTGAAAATGAAGCGCCTGTCCCTGTTCCCTGTTGAATTCAACGCGGTTTGCGGCGGCAGTGTTTCGGGCGGGCCGCTATCTTATGTTAAAATAGAATTTATTTAGGAAAGCTATACGGTTACGGGCGTTTTTGTAGTAGCTGCTCTGCGGGTAATCGCGTACGATGCAGGAATAAGCGTCAAGCGCGCTTCGGATATCACGGGACGGCGAGTCGGCCTCGAATGCCTGACCGTACAGCCACCAGGCCTCATCGTTCAGCGCCGCCTGAGCTTCCATCCGTTCAAGCAAGGCAATCGCGTCCGGGTACTTTTGGGCCGCCACGGCCTCACGTGCCTGCTGCAACAGGTTTTCAGGCGTCGGGGGAATTTCTTCCGGCTGGGGACGGGCGGGCATTTCAGCGCCACCTACGGTCGCGGACAAGGGCGCCACCGCTGACCGGAGCGTTTCGTCCTTCACGATTACACGCACATATTCGTTTGTAACATAGTCCCGCAAAAAATCCTGCCTGTAGAATTTCAGCGTATAATCGCCTTCCTTTTCGGCGCGAAATACAAAAACCTGGCTATCGCCGTACATACGGCGTGAATCGTAACTTATCCCGTTCTTTGAATTATTCTCCCCGGTATAGACCCAGCCTGTTTCCGCAAACGGAATTTCAAAAATTTCGCGCGTTTTTGCTTCGATCGTGCGGCTAAGGGCCGGTGTTACATGCCTTTCCGTTTCTTCAGGCGGATTCCGCGCCGGCAGCGCCGGCAAGGAATCCGGTGCTTTTACGGAAACCCGGGGCGGCGAATCGGCGGGCGTCTCGGAAGGCAGTAGCGCCGCCTCCGGTGCCGGCGGCGGCGCTTCCTCCGTTTCGGCCTCCGGTGCCGCCGCGTCCGCATCAGGCCCGTCGCCGGCCCCGTCTTCCGTTACGTATTCTGAGGTAGCGGACTCGGCTTCCGGGGGCCTCTCCGCAGGCTCATCCAAAACTATGGCCGCGCCGGGCCCGTCCGTGGCAGGCGGCGCCTGCTCCGGAACTCCGGTAATTTCCGGTTCGTTCAGCTTGTAAACCGGCTCCGCCAAATCAAAGTCAGGATCTTTGTCGAGCGCTTCTATCAGCTCTTCCGCCCTGACAACGATACCGGGCGCTTCGTCAGGGGTTTCGGCGGGCTTTTCTTTCTCCGGCGGGTTTTCCGCCGCCATGCCGGATTCATTTTTTTCTTCAGCCGGGGCGTCCTGCCGCGCGGGCGGTGCCGAGACGCAGGACCAGAGCAGGATGAACGCGGCAAAAAACAGCGGGAAACGCAGGCGTATCACGGCAGCGGCTCCAGCAGGCGGTCAATGGAGGCCGATACCTCCTCCCGCCAAAATTCACCGCTAAATTCGGAGGGCGCCGTCCAGAATTCGGAAGCGTCTTCGACGGACCAGGCATCCTTCCGCTCCTGTTCAAGCATCACCGGCGGCAGAAATTCCGGTTCTTCCGACAGAAAAAAATCTTCAGGGGCAAGCGGATCGAAACTAAAAAAGGAATACCTGGTATTTTTTTCAGCGTCGGCGTTCAGTGTGATTCTGACGGTTAGGGCCGTAACGAGCGTAACGGCTACGAGCAAAACGGTGGAACAAACTACGATCAGGCGTACTTTTCCGTGTACCCGCAACTTTTTTAGCGCCTTGACCGGCCTATCCTGTAGACCGGAAAAAAACCATTTAAGGCTGTACGCAAGCTCCGTCAATTTCATACCTTACTCAAAATGACCGTATTTGTATGTTCCCTTTATTTTAACGGCCAGTACAACGCTGAAAGGACGATTATTTGTATCGGCGTTATGATAATAGTAAGTTTTTTTTCCCCGGCTACCTACCGCCATCGGGACGGCTATGTATAGCTCAACATGTTCTACAGGGTCAAAGCTTATGCCCGGGACAAGCTGCCCTGATTCCTTTTCGAAGGCATACAGAAAGCCGAAAAAAATATGCATATTCGCAAGGCCGCCCAGCTTGAAGCTGACGTTTAAAGCGCCGTTAAAACCGTTAAAAATCCTGAAATCTTCAGGGTCATCGTTCAGAATATTGTTTCTGCGAAGCGAAGCGGCATCCCCCTCGCCGTTGTAATAAAATTCTCCGTTTATTTTTATCTTGTCTTTCCAAAACCCGTAAAAAAACCCGAGTGACGCGGAAAATCCCAAATCCTTCCATTCTCCGATCTCCTCGTCAAAAAGAATATTGACCATTGTTTCATGGTAGAATTCAACATTTCTGAACAAGGTTGTTTTAATGGAAATAAAATTGCGTAGCGGCATAAGTTCAAAGTAAAAGAACCCTATATCAAAATCAAAATTCCGCATGGCAAGGTTGTATTTGACGCCTGAACCGAAATTTTCGATTCTGGGATTCTGGTTGTCAATATATCCGGGGCGGGTAAGTAAAATAAATTCAAACCCGCCTATGTCTACCGGGATATTCAATTTTGCCAGATACGGATCGCCGGGATTTTCAATGTCGAGCGGTATGCGGGCGGGCAGATTCGCAAACGGAAAATTGGGCGATAGACCCCATACTATATCATACTTGCCCGCTTTAAGAAAAAACTTGTCCTTGAAATTATAATCAAAAAAGAATTCTTTTATCGTAAGCGCCGGAGAAGGGATGGCAAAAGTAAAAGACTGTCGCACACGCAGGTATTTTGAAGGCTGAATATCCAAACCGACCGACGCGCTCATCTTCGCGCCTATCAGGTTTGTAAGGTAATCCTCACTGTTATGATAGTTTTCAAAGTACCACGGCGCCTCGTCCCAACCGGGCAGATAGCCGCCTATCACACTATAAGACGTATCGATTCCAAAACCGCTGCCTGTTATAAAATCCTGCAAAGTGGTGTATGTATCCGGCCTTATGCCCTTATCGTTAGCGGGCGCGTCCGCTGACGGGGCGCTTTCACCGCTTTCATCAAACAGCTTGTCAAAATCGGTGTCTAGCAGGTTATCGTCCGCGCCAAGCGTTACGGGAGCAAGAAATAGGAACGCGGCAAGAACGCCCCCAAGTATGCCTGTATACCTTTTAAAACAATTCAACGCGCTACCTTTTCTAAATAGGTCTTAGAAAAAATAGCGCCGGAGACAGGTGCGAAAGAAGGCTTTGATATGCTTATCTGTGTCTTTTCGTTGACAAAAACGCCTTTTACCGTTGCCCCGCGCAACGCATCAACCAGCAGGATCGCCTTTGGAACATAGCGTTCACCAATATTGTAATAGTCGGGGATCGCGGAAGTACGCAAAAGTTGTCCGGACAGGCTGTAGTCCTCTGTTTTGCGCACCAGACCATCCTCGCTTATCCATACCTTCATCCGGGGGTAGGTAACTTCGTTGTTCACGGCTTCCAGCGTCAGCACACGGCATTTGAACTTGCCGAGAACCGCTTCCTCTCCGGAGGAAACTTTATAATCGTCAGCCAATGTTGAACGGGTAAAATCCGAATTGCGCGCGTTGGAATTTTGAAAGCGATCGCGGCTGCTTGTCGAGTTAAAGCGCTTGCTTTCAGGGTCATAAAACCACAGCGTGTTACCCTGTTTTAAATAACCCTGCCCCTTGTTCATTGCCGGCTGAATGATGATAATGGTATACATGGCGTCCGAATCGCGCCTGAAAACACCGGCAACCGTCGTGCTGCGGGCCTGTCCCGGCTTGTCCTGAACGATCGTATACTCGGCGGAAAAATCGGCGCCGTAATAGCTGGCAAGGCCGTCAACCTTTTTTAACAAATCCTCGTCCGAAATAGCCCAAAGGGCGCATGGTACGCGCACGGGAATCGCGACAAGCAAGGCTAAATTTATAAAAAAAACAAACAAGCATTTTTTCATATTTTTCCGTTCTCCAACGATCTGTATTGTGTTGTTCCGGGTATTCCGGGGCGCACATACGTTTCACCAGGGGCATTTCCCGTCCCTGGCGAGATCCGCGTTGGCGCTGTCCCCCATACTTTACGGGAGAACAGCCCCGGCACCGTTTCACACGGACGGAAAACGCCGCTCCGCTTACACCGCTTTACGGCCCGCGCCTCACCTTACACCTTATGGGCGCCCGACAGCATCTCCGGCAGGGGAGCGCGGGACAGCCTAAAAGACGGGACATACACCGCCACGGCAAGTATAACATATATCGCGGCAACATTTAAAGCCACCGCAAGCGGGCTGTACAGGGCCAGAAGCCGGCCGTTTTTCAGGAAAATCTCGAAACTCGGAAACCACGAAAACGAAAGCCGTGAAATTATCCAATTAACAAACAAGGTAAGGCAAAAACCTGTTACAAGGGACAGCGTCGCAAGGGTAAAAGATTCAACGAGTAAAACCCGGCGTATGTCTTTTTCATAAAAACCGACCGCGCGCATCGTGCCGATTTCTTTTGTACGTTCATGCAGAATCAGGCGGTATGTGACGCCGGCGCTTACCAGAATAATAAGCAGCATCATAACGTAAAGGAAATAGGCGATGATGTTGAGCGCTTGCAGTATTTGCGTAACTTCGGACACATAAACCGAAACCGTCAATAAAAAAAACATTACGCCGGTCCAGTCCCAATCCTGCTGATCGGCAAAACCGTCACGGTCATAGACAAGCGGACGCATGGGTATGTCGGCTTCCAGCAGACTTTGCAGCTTTTTTCTTTTCGCTTCAAGCCCCGCGCGTTTGTTAAAAAGCAAGCCTACCGTGGAACAGTCATCGGCGGCAAAACCGATTACGGCGTTTAATGCCCGCCTCGACACAAACGATTTGTAATAGCCAAACAGTGAACGATCGTCCACTATGCCGCCGATTGTAAAAAAGGCGGTATTTTTTTGTCCGTGCAATGTTTCGGTTTCCAGCAGAACCATGTCGCCGGTATGCGCCCCGATATAAGCGGCCACAGGCGCGGAGATCAGGATCGTACTGTCGTCAAAGTCAGGGGAGGGGCTGCCTTCGGTAAAATTTAAACTGTTAAAGTAATCCGTCTCGGCGGCCCAATCGACGCCCGCGACATATTTTAGCGGAACGGCGTTGCCGTTGTAGTAAATGGTATTGTCCGCGTTGGTCTGCATGGTACGCAGTATTTCCCTGTCCGGGTTTACCCCTGACTCCGCTATCTTTTGGCGAATCAGAGGGAGCGTTTCGGCGTAAATATGGTGGTCCGCACTTAGTTCCTTTTCAAACCCGGCGATGATTATATCGCCGGAATAGTGATTCTGCGCCGAGTAGTATATCGCGTCCGCCATGCCGTCCTTCAGCGAGCCGATCACGCTGATTATGCAAAAACCGAGCACCAGCGCACTGAACAAAAACAGATAGCGCCGCCTATAGCTGACAACATACTTTGCGGCCAGGTTGCATAGTTCCTTTACCTTCACGCGCGTTCCTATCTTAATCCCTTATCGCCACAACAGGCTGAATCTTGACCGCCGTTTCTACCGGGTAAATCGACACGATTATGCTTAAAACCAGGGCTACGGCGAAAGAAAGCAGGGCCGCGGACGGCGAAAAATCTATCGTCAGGGTATCGCCGCCCAGGAGTCCGGCAATCAACTCGTTTTCTATCGTTATACCAAGTCCGTTTACGGCGTTCAAAACAACGATGCCCGATACAATGCCCGCAAAACCGGCAAACAGGCCTATAATTCCGTTTTCGCAGAGTATTAGGAAACGGATGTACGAATCGGACGCGCCTATGGCCCGTAGCGCGCCAATCTCGCGGGTACGCCTGAAAACCGCTATCAGCATGATGTTTATGATCGCTATAACGCCGGTGAGTCCGGCAAGCGCCAGGCCCGCGTTAAAAAGCGCCTGTAGAAGCAGAATCAGGATTGCGGAATTTCCCGCCGCGAAACGCCAGTTAAGGGCTATCGCATCAAAGCCGCCCAGCACCTTGTTCAAGCCCGCTATCACGTGTCCCTCGGACGCGCCCTTATTCAAACGCAGTATTATAAAATTCCAGTCGCCGCCTGAAAAATCAGCCGCCTCGGCCCCGTCTTCGCCGTCAAAAAACAAGTAATCTAAGACATCGGTCAACGGCGGCGAATCGTCGCCAGGCGCGTCGTCACCGGCAAACAGGGCACCGGAAAAAATATCGTCAATGCGGAGGGATTCATCCAGCAGCGTGATTTTTTCAGCGTCAGGCTTCACATCGGACGTAGCTATCTGTATCGCGGCAAGTACGCGGGCCGTCTGGACATCGGTGATCACGATTTCGTTCATAAACTGGCCCTTTGCCGTGTACGAAAATATGCCGGTAAGCGGGACTTCACGAATCTTGAACCCTGTATCGCCGGCGGAGGTAAACAACAGCGGCGTTCCTATCTCAATTTTTTGGCCGCTTTCCCGTTCGATTTCGTCCGCCCGCCGGCGCGTGATCATCGCGCCGTACTCACCGGCGGCAAGAAAACGCCCCTCCAGAAGCTCGATGCCGGGGAACATATCAAAGTATGTCGCGGCGTCAACCCCGCAGAGCAGCGCGTTGGAACGGGTATCAAGCGCGTCAAGTTTGCATCTTACGGAAACCTGGCCGGTATACGTCTGTATTTCAGGGAAAGCGGACAAAGCGTCCACTATACCGCTGTACGCGCCAAGAACCGGTATCGTGAAATACTCGTCAATGATTGGAGCGTTCGCGCCGAAAAGATTCATCGTAACATCCGATTTTTTTTCGATGATAATGTCGCCCGTCAAATTGTCAACGTACGACCGGCGCAGGCCCCTGTTGGAACGGGCAAAAACACTGTTCCCGATAAAAAATAGCGCGGAGATTACACCGATCAGCAGAATTATGATAAGGCTGTTTTTTTTGTTTCTGAAAATGTTACGGACAGCCAGCAGGAATATCACGCCCTTGCCGCCTCGTGATCTATTTTTCCGTCATGCAAAAAAATTACGCGAGTCGCCATCTCCCAGATCGTCTTGTCGTGCGTGGAAAAAATAAAAGTAGCGCCGTATTCGGCGTTTGCCCTTTTCATAAGATCGAGGATGCGAGTTCCGTTTTCAGAATCGAGGTTTGCCGTCGGCTCGTCCGCGATAACGATTGCCGGTTCGTTCACCAGCGCACGGGCGATCGCGACCCGCTGTTGCTGCCCGCCCGACAGTTCGGCGGGGCGGTTGAAACGTTTGTCGGCAAGGCCCACAGCTTCCAGCAAGCGCTCAACGCGCTCTTTTCGCCCCGCCCTGCTCAAAGCGGCGGACCGTGAGCCCTTCTTTCCAAGCAGTAGCGGCAGTTCGATATTTTCAAACACGCTCAACACGGGCAGCAGGTTGAACGATTGAAATATGAAGCCTATCACCTCCTGCCGCATCCTGGTAAGTTCGTCACGGCTGAGGCCGGCGGTCTCCTTCCCGTCAACCAGCACGGTACCCTGTGACGGCGTATCTACAAGGCCGATTATGTTCATCATCGTGGTCTTGCCTGAACCCGAAGGCCCCGCCACAGCGGCAAAATCCCCGCGTTTGATCTGTAAATCCACCCCTTTCAGCGCGTCAAACCGTACCTTCCCCATAGAGTACGTTTTACGGACATCTTTTAACACAACAACCATTATAAAAAAGTAGACCAAACCCGGCTAAACATCAATACATGGGATAAAACGACCCAGGAAGCGCTGGTTTATGCGGATGCGCCATGCCCGGCAAGAGTTGGCCGCCAACCGAGAGTTGGCGCGCCAACCAAAAGTTGGGCCGCCAACCAAGGGTTGGCGCAACCGGCGCTGCCCCGGGCCCCCCCCCCCCCCGGTGTCCGGTTTAACATTCAGGGCATCGGGTGACAATGATATTCTTTCATGATAAACACGATAAACGGCTTTTCAACGATTTTCATCTGTTGCGTCTGTTGACGGTGACCAATAAAAATTCTGACAGCGATATTATTTTTTCTTTTTCGCCCGTTGCTACGGCGTTTTTGAGCGCCCCTATCGATATCAGAATTTGCGATTCGGTTTGCGCCAAATCGGGGCGGGATTTTACCGGGCTTGAATAGAGCGCGTCATAAACTTTTTCGGCTTTTTTCTTTGCCTCTTTGTCTGCAATTTGTTCCAACACGCTTTTTAGTTCCGCGGAAGCCCGTTTCACATAGTCAACCTGTGATTGCCGTAATTCTTCCGCATCGGCCGTATGCTCGTTGGCTATCATATTGGATACGAGTACGATGCCGTACAGCCCCGCGATGATGATCTGACCCGCGATGATGATCTGAACGAGTAAGGGGATTTTATAGCCGTCCGGTGAAATCAAGATGAACGCCGTGCCTATAAGCAACTCCAGAAAAAAATAGACCGAAGACGCCGAATATAACGGAAAAGCAAACACCGCCGTGTTTTTGCCTTTGCGTACCAAGACGGGGGTAAGAAGCAGCATTAAGTAAGCGAAATGGATGAATGCGTAAGAAATCCACACGGACGCTCCGTGTTCATAAGCGCCCGCCATGAAAAATACCGCGTTGAATATTACAAGAAAAATCAGATCCAGTATTATCCATAGGACATTTATCTTTTTCACACAGCGCCTCCTACATACGACTCATTATTTCAGCTTTTTTGGCGTCAAACTCCGCTTGTTCAATCAATCCGAGTTCGAGCATTTCTTTCAGTTTTTTCAATTTAGTGACAGGGTCCTCCGCCGCGGCGGGCGGCGGCTCGCTTGCAGCCGCCGATTTTTGCATAAACCGTCCGGAAGGCTGGGGTGCTGCGGACTGTTGCGGAGGCGGCGGCTGCATAGGCGAAAACATCTGCTGGGCCATACCGGAAAACACGTTCCCCGCCGCCATGCCCATTCCGAGCCCCGCGCCGGCGGCGGCGATCCCGCCCGATCCGGGATTCGCCGCAAGTACGCCAAGAATGTTCGCGGCCTGCTGTTTTGCCCAATCATTTCCCAGAACGTCCATAGCGCCCCTGTCCGCCTGCGCGTTACGCAATTTGGCTATTGCGTCTATGCCAATCTCATCATAACGCCGGCGCAGTTCGTCATTATCAACGTCGATAGCTGATATGGCGAAGTAAATCATTTTGAGTCCGTAGTCGTCAAACGCCTCTCCAAGAAACGGCTCTACGGCTTCCGCAAATTCTTCTAAGCGGGCTTCGATTCCAAGGAGTTCGGTCTGTGTTTCGTTCAGGGCGCGTGTAATGCTTGACTTTATCTTGCTCTGAAACTGATTGGCAAAATAATCGTCCAGCACTTCCTGCGGCGATACCGGCGCGGCGTTGTTACCGACAAATTTTGTCAGGAATTTCCGCGGATTATCAACCTGTATCTTATAAGAACCTCTTGCTCTAAGTTTGGTTGCGATGCCGAGTAATTTATCTCTTACCTGAATCGGAGAATTCGTCCCCCATAAAATCTCCATGCTGTGCGCCTTGCGGACAAAGTACACAACGGCGTTGAACGTGCTGATACCGCCGGTAAAAGCGTTGCGAAACCGGCTTATAAACGGGTAATTTTCCGTTGACAGCTTGTAGGTACCGTTATCAAAGGTTTCCTCTATAAGGCCGCCCTTGATGAATATCGCCTCCTCGCCGGGCATCACGATGAGCGTGGAATTGGTGTTAAAGTCCTCCTCCGGCTGCCGCCAAATAAGGACATCGCTTGGGCCTGAGTTTTTAATAACGTCAGCCCAATGTTTTTTACCGCCTATATATGCGGATTCGTTAGGATTCTTCGCAAAAAGCGCCATCATACCTCCTATTTACGCGGGAAACCAGCAACGATGATTCGTTTGCCGTTATCGGGACGCTCCCTAAGCGTGACCAAAAAATTATAAACCCCGACTCCGTCCATAAACGGGGCAAGCCGGGCGATCATCTCCGCCGTATAGCCTTCAACCGCGCCAAGGCCGACGTGCCCGCCGTTTGCGAGGCTGGTTATTGAAATCATCTGCGTTTTATCCGGCATACGCCGTCATCATCTCCAATACGTTTTTTACGGATCGTCTATATAATAGACATTTCCCCGGCAGCGAAAAAACAAGCGGCAGACGCCTTTGTATACGCCGCGTACCGCGCCGTATTTTTTTACCGCCAAAATCATATATTCCGAACAGGTCGGCATTAACAGACAACGCCGGCGCATGTATTCAGGCGCGTAACGCTGGTATAATTCAACAATACCGATAACTATTTTACGTGAAAGCAAACAACTACTCCCGATAATCGACACGAAAAATATCTCCCAAAAAGAAACCGCGATAATCTGAAAAAGCAAAAGGCTGAGAAAAACATTACCCGCAAAGAACAATAACGTTTTCATACATATACCTTTCACGCTTATTTGCGGACGGTGTAACGGCCGCTTGCAACAGTATTCCCAGACGGCATCCTGTTCTTCCTGACTTGGCAATTCGGAAACCATACCCGCCCCGGACTCGGGACAGGCGGTTTACCGCCTGTCCCGAGTCAAAAGGTTTACTGCTTCTTTTCCCGCAGCTTTGCCTTCATCCCCTGAATTACCCCCTCGGTGT
>JAITKQ010000010.1 GCA_031278295.1 Spirochaetaceae bacterium
GTAGACCCCGTCTATAGCGCCTTTAATTACCGTTAGCCGGGCCAGTTCTTTCGTGTTCATCATATACTTCATCCTCCTACTATATCCGAGGGGGGTGAACGATTCCCTCGTTACTATAGGGGGTGAACTTATCACTTATTAACGACAGAGGCGGCGCGGGGACTTGACAAAAGCGGGGTGTTGGATAATCGTAAAAATTGATGAGTCCTGCTGAAAATCACTCAATGTTTGTATCGTTTTTTCAAAATCCATTGTTTTTGTCCGGCATAACGAGTTTTCTTTTTGCCCAGTTTATCAAATTTGCGATAATAATTACAAAGAGGGTAAAAAAGAGCAGGGCCGAAATGCTGGAAGCGTTTCTCTGGCGTACAGGCGGGATGCCCTCCAGCCATGCGTCCACAATTACGGCCGTGACGGTTACTATCGGGATAGAGGAGGGGATCAACTCCAACCTGTTTATACTATCGTTGTTTTTATCGCTGATAATTTTGCGGGACGCGCTCGGTGTAAGGCATTCATCCGGAATGCAGGCCAGGACGCTGAATGCGCTTGGCGGCATACTTTCCAAACGTTTTCAGGTTGAGTACCATCCTGTGAAAGAAATACTGGGGCACAAACCGCTGGAGGTGGTTGTCGGTTGTTTTATAGGTTTTTTTATCGCGGCGGCCTATGCGTATCTTTAACGGTAAGCTTTCCTCAAAATTTAGCATTGCGGTACCCGTCGCCATCCTTGTCTGTTTGGCGCCGCTGTTGGTGGCGGCACCGGGAATCAAGGCGCGAAACAGGATCGCGGGCGGGGCCTACATAACGCTGATCACGGATGAAGGGCTTGACGATAAACTTATTGCGGAAAAACTGGGCGGGGCCGGCGTAAAAAATGTTTTATCGGAATCTTCGCAATGGTTTTTTTTGAACGATTTCTCCGGGCTCAGGCGGATGCCGCTTGATGAATTCTCCGATTCCCTGCTTGAAACCGACCCGCGCAACGATGGCTACGCCCGGCGGTTGAGCTCTCTTTTTGTACGGGACGGCCTGCGGTATTTTTACATTCCGGAATCCTCGATTCGCCCGGCGAGTCCGGAGGCGGCAGGGCGGCGCATCTCCGGCGCACTGGACGGTATACCGTACAGCCTTGAAATACCGGACACTTACCGCGCGGACAGTACGAACGGGGCGCTGATTTTTATAGTAGCGGCCCTGCTAAGCCTGCTGCTTTCGGCCCTCGTTCCACAGCCGGCCCCCGCATACGCGGGCGGGGGCCGGCGTATGCCCGAATTTACGCTGATGGTGGCGGCCTTGCTTCCCGCCTCTTCGCTTTTCGCCCGTCAGGGACCTGCCGGTCTTGCGCTGACGGCGCTAAGCCTTGCCTTGTTTATCATGCTGTACGAACCTTTAAAATTTCTTTTTATGCGGCGGAGTCCCGATGCGGGTTTTTCCACTTCACGAATCGCATACGTCAAGCGGTTTTTGTCAAGAGAAAGGGATAGAATTATCTTTATGTTTGTACTGTTCACCACGGTTTTTATTGCGGGGGGGATAAATATAATTTACGCGCCGGCCGTTTTTTTACTTTGCTGTTTGAGCGCCGCGGCTTATTTTTGGGCCGTGACCGTGCCGCGCGGACGGAACCCTCACCCGCGTTTCGTTCCGGTTGACATAAGGCCGCGCCGGCGGGTAAAGCGCCGCGTAATGCTTGTCGTGCTTCCGTTTACGCTCGCTTCCGTCGTTTCCGCCTGTATCCCGTTTGTAACCGGGTCCGGACGGCAAATGCCGCGGCATTTGCCGCCCTCGGCCATAAACAGGGATATTCCCGCCATAGATTCGGGGGACTATGAGCGGCACCTCGCTTTTCAAAAAACTTTTTCGTTTAGAAAATTGGGCGCCGGGGATCAGAATTCGGAATACATCCGCTTTGAAACCGGCAGCGACGGTTTACTTTACCCGGCCTCAGGCGATCCGTCGGGCGAAACGGGTTTTGAAGCCGGGGATTCCGGCATTCCGCCGTTTCCGCTGGAAAAACTGATCGCGTTCCTTAAAGGAGAAGGCTACACCGCCCTTACGCGGAACTTTGACGTAAAGACCGTCATTGCCGTACTTTTGGCCCTGTTGCTTTACATTCCCAATTCAGGGTTTCCCGTGTACGGTAACTGGAAAAAAGAGCGTAATACCTTGTACATATCTGAATCGGTAACTTTATGAAAGTTTATTCTTTTTTCAGGGGCGGCATCAAATTTGAAGACCGTTTTGCGCCGGAAAGTGTCCAAAGCCGTCTCGCTTTTTTACCGGAAATGGTGGTGATCCCGCTTGCAAGTGAATTCGGCAGCCGTTCAATCCCTGTTGTATCAACTGGACAGCATATCGAGGAAGGTATGCTGATAGCCCGCGGTCAGGGTTCAGGTTCGGCAAACATACATTCTCCGGTGCCGGGCAGGCTGGTAAAGACGGTAAAATGGGAACCGGCGCCGGGCTTTCTGGCGGACGCCTTAGTGATAAGGCTGGAAGGCGGCTTCAACAAGCTGGGAAAGCCTGAAACCAGGTACGAATGGACAGACTTAAACTGGTTTGAATTGAGATCGCTGATATCCGAATACGGCGTTATAGAGATGGAGGGGCTTGGCCGCCCCCTCTGCGACATTTTTTCCAAAAATACGATCGCGGGCTCCCCGCTCACGTTCGTTGTACGCTGTGTTTTTGATGATCCCTGGCTGAGCGCCGAATACTGCCTATGCAGGGAAAGGCTGGAAGCGGTGTCCGAGGGCTGTTTGATAACGGCTAGGGCCGCCGGCGCGGCCTCGATCATGTTCGCGGTATCAGCCTCCGAAAGGGAGCTTGGCAGGGCCTTGCTTGAGGCGGCAAAACAGAATGACACTTCAGGGCAATTTACCTTTACGGAGGTTTTGGTAGGCTCGCGGTATCCCCAGCATAGTGATTACGCCATGGAGATCGTGCTCCGGCGCTATGAAAAAGGAGAGGACCCAATCAAAGGCGGCGTATTCATGCTGAGCCCCACCACGGCGGCGGCGGTGTACGACGCGGTGGCGCTACGCATTCCTGTTTTGGAACGTTACGTCGCGGTGGGCGGGCCGGTACTGAAACACCGCGCCGTGATAAAGGCGCGGATAGGAAGCAGGCTGCGCGATCTGTTTGCGGAGTGCGGCGGTTTTACCGAGAAAACCGAAGAATCGTCCGTTACCGCGGTTATCGGTTCGCCGCTGTTGGGTCGTGCCGCCGTGACTCTGGACGAGCCCATCCTGAAAACAAGCCGTAGCGTGTTTGTCTCCAAGGTAAAGAGGTGCGCGGTGGCCTCAAAAAAGTACCCCTGGTTGAATAAAATAAACAAATTCCTGCCTGTGGCGGCTTGTATAAGTTGCGGAGAATGCCGTAGCGTCTGCCCGGTAAAACTCGATCCCGAAGATATATACAAGGAGATAAATTACGGCAAAAATGGTATGGTAGATTCAACTTGCATAGGATGCGGTTGCTGCGAGGCGGTCTGTCCGTCAAATTTGCCCTTGTGTACGGTTATAGCACGTACCCAATTCAAAGGATCCGGCTGTGCCGTATAAGTCAACCGCCCTTTTCGAAAGGCCGCACATAAGCCTTGTTTGTTCCTACACTACGCGGATGTGGTTTATATGCCTGTACGCGGCGGCGGTGCTTACGCAGTCGGCGCTTGGTGACGGCGGAAAATCCTTTCATGTGGCCGCCGCCGCGCTGGCGGCGGCCCTGCTAAGCGAATTCCTCTTTGGGCTTAAAACGGGGCGGCATACGGTGCTGGATGGCAGCGCCGCGGCTTCCGCGCTCATTTTGACGCTGCTCCTGCCCAACGGAATACCGCCTGCCCTTGCCGCCGCGGGCGCGGCCTTTGCCGTCATCGTTGTAAAGATGCTTTTCGGCGGGCTTGGCGCAAATTGGCTGAATCCCGCCGTTTCAGGCTGGCTGTTCATACGTTTTTCATGGCCTTCCGCGTTCGGTAAGGCCGTCTCGGATACCCCCCTTTCGTTCCTGACGGACAGAATCGTAAACAGGCGCGGGGATGACTTGGTCTTGACATGGCAAGTACTGGAACAAAACGGTTTTTTTACGGGCGGAAACAGGTTCACACAGGTGTTAAACGACACGGTGTTTTCTGTTTTTAACACGGAAATACCGGCCGGGTACCTCGATTTCTTTGCCGCGCCAGGCCCCGGCATAATAGGCGACCGGGGAGTGTACACGCTTCTGCTTGGCAGCGCCCTAATAATCGCGCTGGGCATCAGCCGCTTTTCGGCATCGGTACTGTACATTGCGGTCTATCTGGCCTTGGTAAAGATCGCCGGCGCGCTCCCGATAGGCGGGCAGCTTTGGGAAGGGGATTTACTTTTTGCTTTATTTTCGGGCGGTACGCTGGTTGCGGCCCTGCTGCTGCTGACGGAACCTGGCACAGGTCCAAAATCCGGTTTTGGAAAAATGGTTTTCGCGGTACTGGCGGCGTTTTTATCATTCTTTTTTCGCTACATGGAGGGTGAGCCTTACGGCGCTTTTTTTGCGGTCGCGCTGCTTAACACGCTGTCCCCGCTGGTACGTGCGGCGGAAAGCCGCTACATCTACAAGAACGGGGTGAGGTAAAATACGGTAAGCATGAAAACCGACAGGATACAGGCCTTTGTTAAAAACTTTATCAGGCGTCTTAACGAAACCTCCATCTTTGCGATATGGATGGTAATGCTTATGCTTACGGGCATACTGCTATGGGGTTTTACCATCGATCTGCGCAACGACATAATGGTAAAAACCGTCAACAAGATACTTGACGATGCGGGGGAAAAAAGAAAGGTTGTGGCGGCAATTTCTACCTGGCATATACCGGGCAGTGTAACGCAGTTTGGGACCTGGTACACGATGACAGGCCAGGAAAACGCGGTAATCTTTTCCATCATCGCGGAGGGGATTTTTTCGCCCTGTTTGGCGATCATCAACGGTGACGGCAGACTGGACTCACTTATCCCGCTGACCGTTAACGCCGATAGGCTTATTTCACGCATAAACCCCGGCTACCTGCGTGTATGGATAGACAGGATAGAGAAAAACGCCGCAATATTGAAGCGGGCTTTGAATGAAAAAGACAGGCGGAGGGAAAATGTTTGATTTAAGCGTCAGGCGAAGCGGCCTGCTATCAAATATAAGCCGGGTTTTCTACTCTCCAGTCTCGTCAATGAGCGGGACGACGCTCTTTATAATAGCCGGAAGCCGCTTTTCTTTCGCCATAAGCGCGGCGGGCGCCCTCATTTGGGTCTTTACAATAAGCGCGTTTATAGATACGGCGAGGCACGGCATAATTTCGGACGCACGGAACAAGATGTTCAACGTGGTACTCGCATCATTTTCCGGCAGTTTGTACTTTTTCCTGCTGTACCTGTTAAACCCCTTGTTTGCCACAGAAACCGTCCTGGTATACGCACTCGTGCCGGTATTCTTCATCGGGAGTAAATTCTGTCTATTGCTTGAGAATCAACTGGCGGACGATGTGATCCGGGAAGCCCTTTACGAACCGCTGTCCCTTGCCGGCCTGACGCTGGGTTTTTCTTTGATACGTGAACCACTGGGTTTCGCGACCCTGTCAATTCCCGGCGGCAAGCGCGGCATAATCGAACTGTTTGTCCCGCAGGGCGGCTATTCCTACCCTGTTCAGCTGATCTCCAACTCTACCGGCGCGCTTTTCCTGCTGGCTTACATAATCGTCATCTCACGGTATATAGGCAGAAGGAGGAACTCGTCTTTATGAACAATTTCATCATACCGCTTGTTTTTTCGGCCTTTTCTTTCAACCTGGTGCTGAAATTCGGGATGGGCGTAAAAGAAATTTTTGAAAACCGGAAAAATCCCATGACAGTCTACCTGTTTCAGTGGCTAAGCATGTTCATTACCGTATTCGTTTCATGGTTACTATTCACATTCATACTGTCTCCGTTGGCCCTAGGGTTTTTTGAATACTTTTTGCTGTTTCCGCTGACAGTTTTTTTGACAGCCGGCCTGGAAAATATATTATTAATAGCATTTCCACGGAATTTTGCCAAAAACAAGGGATTTTCGGCCTATTCCTCGTACTCAGGCTTGGTACTGACCGCGCTGATACTGACTCTACGCCTTGCGGATACTACTTCAGATGCCCTGTTGCTCTCTTTTGGCTTCTCATCGGGCGTGTTTTTTTCCATTGCGCTGCTTAGGGTGATAAAAATCCGTGTAAAAAACGAGAGAATCCTGGATATTTTCAATGAACAGCCGTTGCTGCTGACATCAATGGCGTTGCTTTCCCTGGTTTTTTCATCAATAGCGTACATTACGCTGTTGTATCCCTTGAATTTTTAGGTGTTTTCAAACCCGGAAATAAATATTATCATGGTTTGAAGGATCATGAGCGCGGCGTTATCTGTTATCTTGGGCATACATTATCATCTTTCAAACGGCTCTGATGCGTACACGTTTGAGCGGATTTACGAGGGGAAAATACGGCCCGTACTGACAGCTCTTTACAAATTCCCGAAAATTTCGGCGGTTCTGCACTTTTCCGGTTCGTTGTGGTACTGGATCGAAAGGAATCACGGGGCCCTTCTGATGCTGACGGAAGAAATGGTGAAGCGGAAGCAGATTGAACTGCTGAGCGGCGGCTTCTATGAACCCCTGATGCCCATAATCAGCTATAACGACAGGCTGGGGCACATTGAGATGCTGACCACATACCTGCGCAAGCACTTTGGCAAGCGTACGCAGGGCTGCTACCTGCCGGAACTCTCTTGGGAAGCTTCCATGCCCAGCGTCCTTTCCTCATGCAACATAGCCTATGCGTTTCTTGACGAATCCTGTTTTTTTGACGCGGGCCTGGAGGAAAAAGACCTTTACAAACCGTACATAAGCGAAGACAAGGGAAAGCTTGTAACGATATTTCCGGTTTCAAAACATCTTGCCCTAGGGCTGGAAAAAAATACAAACGAAGCGCTTGAACACCTGCTGGCCGATTCCGAAGGTTCGGGCGGGATAGTAAGCGTTTTCCCCTTATGTTTTAACAGCGGAAAAACTGACGACGCCTCTGAAATGCCGGTAATTTCATTTTTATCCAGGCTGTCCGCATACGAAAATAAAATTGATTTTTCATTACCGTCAAAGCTGGTAAAAAACCTTTCCCACTTGCAAAAAATATACTTTCCGCAGAAAGCCGTTAAGAAATTCATGACGAAATACCCGGTGACAAACGGTCTTTATGCTAAAATGGTTTTTGTCCGGACTCTGATAGACCAGATGCGCGGTGATAAAATTTGCAAACGGCGCGCATACGAAGAATTGTGGAAGGCCCAGGATTATGACCTTTACTGCGGTTCGCGATGGGGCGCGTTTAATCAGGCCGCAATCAGAAGCTCCGCCTACAAAGCGCTTCTTGAGGCGGAAAACATGGCGCGCGCCCACAATAATTTTATTCCGTCACTCATGGCTTTTGATTTTAACTTTGACGGCATAAAGGAGTATCTGTTTCAGTGTGAAAAGATTAACTGTTTTATCGGTGAAACAGGCGCCTCCGTATTTGAACTTGACTATCTTCCCCGTTCATGGAATTATGCCGGCACCGTAAGCTTAAACGAGAAACGTTATTCATTCCGTGATATGCTTGCACCGCCTGATTTTTCCCGTGCCCGCGCGGCAAACGAGGACAATTCGGGGGTACGCCTGTGCGGTGACGAAAATTATGAACTGACGGGCATGGATCGCCAGCGCTGCAAGCTGGGTTTTATACTGCCCGCGCCCGGTAGCAACGCCGGTAATTTTTCCTGTATTGAAATTGAAAAAACATTCACCCTTAAAAAAAATACGATAGGCGTAACATACTGCATAACGAACAGGGGAAAAACAGAAAAAGAATTCATCTTTATCCCGGAACTGAATATGTTTTTTTCGGACAAGGGCGGGAACGGACTCCGTATATACTCGTACAGTGAGTATGAATCGTTTTCAAATCACAGTGAAAAAAGGCCCGCCGATCCAGTCGAAGGCGGCAGCGGGCTGGATGTATCAGGTGCGGCCGCCATTGATTTCCAGGATATACGCAACGAAGTTATCATCAGCCTATGCGCCGATACGGTGTTTGACGCATGGATATTTTTCGAATCTGCCGGAGGCGGGTTTGAAACAAACAATTCAGCCTGCCAATCCGGCCGGGTACTGATCCGCAAACGCCTCAAACTGGCGGAAAACACCGCGTTCAGTGTAAATTTCAAACTCGCTTTTACCAGCGCCCCCACCATGGACCAGTATCGAAAGGGCGATCCCGGTCTTGTGCCCTGAATAATCTGTAAAACGGGCGAGCAGGTCCGTATTCCCCAAACGCGGGCGGTTTTGAACCAAGACCGGCGGACGGCGGAGCTTTTAGCGGCCCGGCCCGGATATTCCGTGACAGGCAGCCGGCAGTTTGCCGTGTTTTGCGTGTAAAATACCCCCAAGAAAATCAGTCCCTTAAAGACATTCACAGCGGCCTTCCGTTCCCGCTTAGAGTGTTCTATCGGAAACAAGGTTTCCACAGCGATAACGGCAGTGAATTTACCAACCATATCGTCTCCGACTGGCAGCGTAACCCGCCCTGCCC
>JAITKQ010000057.1 GCA_031278295.1 Spirochaetaceae bacterium
AGACGAATGGTGTCTACCCTGTTTCTGGCAATCCGCGCCATTCGTTGCATATCTTTTTCAAAGTCGGCAATGTCAATGAACCATGGTTTTGACAGCGGCGAATAATGATTACACTTACAGCAGTTAAGATTGCAATGATCCACAACATGAACTTCAAAATAAAGTCCGCTTCTCTGGTGGTACTTGCCGTACTTCCGCCAATAGCTCCAATAAATCGCGTGCACCGCCGGAATTTCAAACGGCAGTTTTTGATAAATTTTCCCCAGAAATCTAACCAAGGAGTTAATAATACTTTTGCGGCCGCGACGCCGCTTTGAGCGTCTACTGGTTGACGTAGTTGAATTTTTTTTCTTTGGGGGGGGGGGGGGGTCATGCTATTTTTCCTCTTTTCTCTTGCTGATGATATAGGTATTCCAGTAATATTTTAACGCCGGCAAAAAGCCGTCCTGCTTTACACGGTTAATCCAAATACCCGCTACGGCAGGCAAATCCAAAATTATAAACAGCATCCGCGAAAACACGTTGTCGCCCAGTGCGGAAAAATACTTCCAGCGCCTTTCCATGCTTTTACGGCCTTCCTCGGAAAACCATGAGCCTGTATAGTGGTGTATCGTGCGGGTGTTCTTTGTTTTCTTAACCTCGCCTGTAACATAACTTTTTGCCGAAAAATAGTCGGACGGCAGAATGTCGTAATTTTCGTTAGCAAACGACTCGTCCAATATATCCCGCATTATTATAGGCAGGACCAGCGGTCCGTTAAATTCACGCTCGTGGTAGTCCAGACATTTTTTAATAAACGGATGACCTTTTTCCGCTCCAAAGCATCCCGCTTCTATTCTCTGTCCGTTGTCTTCATAACCCAGCATGATATTTCTGTTAAGCAAACCGCCAAACGGCCTCACCGCTTCTACATCCATATCCATGTATACGCCGCCGTAATTGTACAGGGCAAACAACCGTATATAATCGGCGGCGCAGGGGTATTTTTTTGCTTCGAAAGCCTGTTTTACCCAGATTGAACTGTTAATGTCAAAGCGGTCAAAATTCCACAGCACAAATTCATATCCGTCCAGTTTTTCATGCCAAGTTTTCATGCAGTATTCAAATTTCTCCGGCACGGGGTCTCCCGACAGCCAGCAGTAGTGGATAGTCTTGGGGATCATGCCGCCGCCTCTGTTGAAAATTTGCGCCAAAAATATGGCGTACTTTCGCTTAAATTATTTCTCTGGTAGGGGGGGGGGGGGGGATAAGGCCAGCGTTCTATATTCTTCCGGCGCTGCATCTACACGGTAAAAGAGCGCAAAACCGGCTATCCTGCACCGAAACATCATAGGCATTTTTATACCACAGAATAGTTTTTGTCAAGCGTACGCGCCAATCACGCGGGTCGAGGGGCTGTACGCTAATGAGAGGGGCGGCAGGCGCGGCAGCGCTGCGGATTTCCGCGCAAGGGATAGAAGCGGAATGAGGCCGCCCGGCGCTCCGCGCCATGCGGCCTCATTATAGCGGATAGCCCGACCCCGCCAGCGGCGGGGATGCGCCCAAAAGGGAACGGCCTCCTGTGTTTATCCCGCGTTGCCTTGACGGGAGGGAAAACAGCGCTTACACTATCATATTAGAGGTGGATTTGGAAGACAGCGTAACCATAGTGCTGGATGGCGGGGACATGGTTTCCGCCGTGTGCGGATCCAATGACGGCAACCTGAAAATACTTGAAAGTACGCTTGGCGGCAAGCTTGCCGTGCGCGGTAACGAAGTACGGATGGAAGGCCTGAACGAGACGGGCGCCGAACGTTTTCGTAGCGTGATGGATAACCTGATCAGCGCGGCCCGGCTCGGTGAATCGCCCTCGCCGGATTTTGTAAAGGCGCTTGCCGGTGATTCGGGGGCCGAAGGCGGGACGGCGATCCGTCACGCGGAAGCTATACGTTCAGGCTGCATAAATATACCTCACGCTTTCGGCAAGGTTTTTCCGCACAGCGGCAACCAGGCCGCCTACGTTCAGGGTATGCGGGAGTTCGACATCTGTTTCTGCGTGGGGCCCGCCGGTACGGGCAAGACCTACCTTGCCATAGCAAACGCGCTCTCACTGGTACTGTCAAAGAAGATACGCAGGCTGGTGCTTACCCGCCCCGTTGTAGAAGCGGGGGAAAGTCTCGGCTTTTTGCCGGGAGACCTCGCGCAAAAGATAAACCCGTACCTTCGCCCGCTTTACGACGCGATGGAGGCGCTCGTTCCCTACGAAGTGATACGCCGTATGGAAGAGAGCCGTATCATTGAAATTGCGCCCCTCGCCTATATGCGTGGACGCAGCCTGAACGAGGCTTTCATCATACTAGACGAAGCGCAGAATACGACCAAGGAACAGATGAAAATGTTCCTTACCCGGCTGGGACGGGGTTCGCGAGCCGTAATAACGGGGGACCCCACCCAGATCGATCTGCCAAAACGCATGGATTCGGGGCTTTTACACGCGCTTTCCATCCTGAGAAATGTTGACGGCATTTATTTTTCTTACTTCAATACCAAGGATGTGGTTAGAAATGCCCTTATCAAAAAAATAATACAGGCGTATGACGAAGAAAAGTATGTTTGAAAAGATAAGGGGCGCGGTAAAATCCACAGGTTTCACGGTAAAACAGTCGGCGGTTGTAACGCTTTCCTTCATAATTTCCGCCAGTTCGTTTCTTTCCGCTGAAAATCCGTCGGTGCGTACATTTATCGGACGCTTGCTGCTTTTCTTGCTGTTTTTTGTACTGGTTATACTCTTTACCGGCCGTCGTTTAAGTTTACCCGGAAACCGCCACCGTACCGAAGCGGAGGTAATCCTTCTTTCGACCCTGAGCAGCGTATTCTTCATTGCCGTTTTTTTTACCGGAAATATCAGTATGTTCGACGGATACATGCCTGTTTCCATCGTGCTGCCAACGGCGCTCGTCGTGATGCTGGTTTCCATATCCATGGATTCCCGTCTTGGCATGGTTGTGGCTTTGCTCTTTCCGACGGGCGCCCTGCTGTCCGGGGCAGTAAACATCGAGGCGTATATAATGGCGGTGGCATCGGGGGCTTCCGGCGCCTTGTCGTTGCGCAAGGCGAGGCGGCGCATGGATATGGTAAGGGCCGGTGCCATAATCGCGGGAATAAACGTTATTACGGTTATCTCAATCATGCTGCGGCAAGGCTGTCCCGCCAAATTCTACCCGTTTATTATGTTTTGGGCCGCCATAAACGGCCTGGTGTCCGGGATGCTGGTTCTGGGCATACTGCCGGTAATAGAAAACGCGCTGCATCTGGCGACGACTTTTAAGCTGATAGAACTGCTTGATACCGGCGCCCCGGTGTTGCGCAAGATGGAAAACTCGGCGCCGGGAACGTACAGCCATTCCATGATGGTCGCGTCGCTTGCGGAAACCGCCTGTAACGAAATCGGCGCCAGGGCGCTGCTTGCGCGGGTCGGCGCGTACTACCACGATATTGGCAAAATAGACCACCCCGAATACTTTGTCGAGAATCAAAAACTTTACAACAAACATAACGAATTGAATCCGCGCCTTTCCGCTACCATTATCCGAAGCCACGTAAAGCTAGGCATCGAAAAGGCAAGGGCTATAGGGCTGCCGACCGATGTGATCAGTTTTATCGCGGAGCATCACGGCAATTCGCTTATAAAATGGTTTTACAACGCCGCGCTCGAAAAAGAGGGGCAGGTGGATCGGGAGGACTTCTGCTACCCGGGCGACCCGCCGCGCTCCCGCGAGTCCGCCGTCGTTATGCTTGCCGATGTTACCGAGGCGGCAACCCGTACGCTTGAAAAACCGACGGTCGCCCGGCTTGAAAAATTCATCGACGAGCTGTTCAAGGACAAGTATGAAACCGGTCAGCTTGCCGAGTCCGCCCTCACCTTCCGTGATCTGGAAACCATAAAGTCAAGTTTTGTCCGCGTCCTTGTCGGTTTCTACCATTCCCGCATAGAGTACCCAAAGCTTTCCAAACCCGAAGCGGCGGGCGGCGTTTAAGGCCGCCCGTTCAAGGTTGCGGGGGCTTTACGAGTCGTCCGTGGGGGCGGCTTGGCGGGTGAGTTAAAGGTGAATTGTACGGCGTATCAGGGCCGGTATTCCGCCGCCTTCATCTAAACTTGACCGTCATAAATTTTTAAGCGGAATTTGTCCGAAAAACGAAGTCTTGCCCCACACGGTCAAAGCAAAACGAGACTTAAAGCGTAAATACCATATATGCGACAGTTAATACCGAAACAGGGGCTGTGGCGCTAAATCCGCGCCCGCGTCAACAAGCGGGAAGCCCTGTTCCGCCGGCGTAAGGCTTATGGGATTTTTGAGACACCGGGTTTTTGGCGAGACAAAACCGCGCTTTGTCTTTGAGACAGGGCATATCCGGGGGGAGGGGTCCTGGTCACGGATAAGGGGAAGCGACTGGGGAGGCGGAGTCGGGGCTGAGGGGCGCCGGGAGATCGGGGTCAGACTCCGTTAGGGGGCGGGGGCTGTGATACAAGGCCCCTGTTTGGTAGTATTGGTGTAGCGGGCCGGAATTTTTGCCTGCAAACAAGGAGGTTTTATGCCTGTAGCACGAGCTGTCAAAGACGCGCTGGGTTCTTCTTCCATGATCAGAAGGATGTTTGAGGAAGGAATCGGGTTAAAAAAAAAGTTTGGGCCCGATAAAGTATTCGATTTTTCCCTCGGCAACCCCGATCTGGAACCGCCCGAAGCTTTTCACCAAACCCTGCTCCGCCTCGTAACGGAAAATGCGCCAGGTTCCCACGGGTATATGCCGAACGCCGGTTTTCCGCATGTTAGGGAGGCCCTGGCGCGGAAGGCGTCCGTGGAGCAGGGCACGGCGCTTGAGCTGCGGCATATAGTAATGTCGGTCGGCGCGGCGGGCGCCCTGAACACAATACTGAAAGCGGTGCTGAATCCCGGGGACGAAGTTGTCGTCAGCAGGCCCTACTTCATGGAGTACCGCGCCTACATTGCGAATCATGGCGGGAAGCTCGTTGAGGCCGCCGCGGACGAAGGTTTTAACCTGGATACAGACACTGTGCGGGCGGCGCTGAGCGAAAAAACGGCGGCTGTGCTGATCAATTCGCCGCATAACCCAACGGGCCGTGTGTACCCGCAAAAAACGATCGCTGCTTTGGCGGAAGTTTTGCTGGAGCACGGCAGGAAGACGGGACGCTTCCCCTACTTGGTGGCGGACGAACCTTACCGCGAGCTGGTATACGACGGCCTTACAGTGCCGCCAATCCTTTCCGCATACCCCCACTCTATTGTCGCCACATCTTACTCAAAGAGTCTGTCGCTACCCGGTGAGCGTATCGGTTATATCGCGGTGGGGCCCCGTAATGACGACGAGGATAGCCTGATAGACGCCCTCATCTACGCGACGCGCGTACTGGGCTATGTGAACGCGCCCGCCCTGATGCAGCGCTGTGTGGCCGAACTAAGCAAAGTGAAGGCCGCGGTCGATGTGTACGCGGCGCGGCGGTCCGCCTTTAAAAAGGTGTTGGACCATGCCGGCCTCTCGTACATAAACCCGGAAGGGGCCTTCTACATCTTCTGTAAGGTTCCCGGCGGCTTTGCCAACGACGACAGGGCCTTTGTTGACGCGCTGAAAAAACACTTGATACTTGGGGTGCCCGGCAGCAGTTTTGGCGCCCCGGGCTGGGTACGCTTTGCCTACTGCGTAAGTGAAGAAAATATACGCAATTCGGCGGCAGCCTTCAAAGCCGTATGCTGCGGACAGCAGGGTCCGCCGGCGGGTTAAAGTCCCCGTAAGCCGCTTGCGTACCTCACAAGTCTTGCGGTTTCCCGGCTTAAAAGCCTCAAGCTGAAGCCACAAAACAGCGTTAAGCTGTTTTGCCTGACGTTTTGCCGCCTGCTTAACCCGATAAGGAAGGGTAGGCGGGGTATTACCCCAAAACAGAATGAACCGCCCCGCCACAAAACAGCGTTAAGCTGTTTTGCCTGACGTTTTGCCGCTTGCCCAACCCGATAAGAAAGGGTAGGCGGGGTATCTTTTGTAAACGTTGAATTATTTACACGGGCGAGTTCTGTAAGACAAGCTGCTCTGCGGCTTGCCGCTGCTTGGGTCGCCTGCGGCGCGCCAAGCACACGGTAGGAGGCAATGGTTTACTACCAATTTTTGTCGGTGTTGCTAATTCTAACCGCCCCAAGGGGCGGGGTATTAAACCCCATGGCAGAATGAAGAGTTACGGTACGCGCAGTGTTTTTGATTTATGAATTTGATAGAATACAATAAAAAATAACGATGTTACTATCCATGAAACAGGATAGCTCCAGATAACCATTTTTAATGTTGGCT
>JAITKQ010000107.1 GCA_031278295.1 Spirochaetaceae bacterium
GTTCTGTAAGACAAGCTGCTCTGCGGCTTGCCGCTGATTGGGGCGCCTGCGGCGCGCCAATCACGCGGTAGAGGCAATGGTTTACTACCAATTTTTGTCGGTGTTGCTGATTTTAACCGCCCCAAGGGGCGGGGTATTAAACCCCATGGCAGAATAAAAATATGGGCGCGGAGGTTATGATGAAAACACACGTATTGTCGGTTTTGGTTGAAAACAGGGCCGGTACATTGAGCCGTGTTGCGGGCCTTTTCAGCCGTCGGGGCTTCAACATAGACAGCCTTACGGTGGGCGAAACAGAGGACAAGGATGTTTCCCGCATGACGATAGCGGTCTGCGGCGATGACGCGGTTCTTGAACAGATCGTAAAGCAGCTTGGAAAACTTGTCGATGTGATCTCGATACGCAAACTCGATGATGAGCTTTGTATCAAACGGGAAATCATGCTTGTCAAAGTGAGGTCAAACGAAAAAAACCGTTCCGCCATAGTCGAAGTGGCGGCGATTTTCCGCTCGCGTGTGATAGACATATCGGTATCGACGATAACGATAGAGGCTACCGGCAGCTCCGTAAAACTTGACGGCCTGCTACAGCTTTTGCGGCCCTACGGTATTATGGAACTGGCGCGCACCGGCCTGGTCGCGCTTGAACGCGGCCCCACAGTCCTGTCAAAAGACGGGTGGGGGTAGGGGTGCCGTTTTTAGTTCTGATGGGGCCTAAACATTCCGGAAAGACAAGCGTAGGCCTTGCCTTGCGGGAAATACTTGGCGGGGACTTTGTCGATGTTGACGCGCTGATTGAGGAGCGGGAAGGCGCCACGGTCCGCGCCCTGTACCGGCGGGGGACGGACGTTTTCCGGAAGGCCGAATCGCTCGCCCTGTCCTCTATAACGGAAAACGCGGAGACGGACGGCGTATTGGTTATAGCGGCTGGCGGCGGTATTATAGACAACGAGGCCGCGATCGATACCCTTTCTGAAGACGGACGCGCCTTGTTTGTCTATTTGGAAGTGAGCGCCGAGACTGCCTGGCGCCGTATAGAGGAGGATGCGCTGAACGGCGGCGGGTTACCGGCCTTTCTTGACACGGAAAACCCGAAAGGTACGCACGCGGCCCTGCACGAACGCCGCGCCGAGGCCTACAAAAAGCGGGCGCATATCACGGTTGACGGGGAAGGCAGGACTCCGCGGCAGCTTGCCGTGCAAATTGCCAGGCAGCTTGCGGGCTGAGGACGGGTTTCCGATGACCGACCGGCCTTTTTACCGGAAAGGATTAAGGTTTTCGTGCAGGCGCTGTTCTGTCTGTTGCAGGGCGGGGCCGGGATTTGTCTTTTTGTCGAGGGCCGACTTGTTAAACATTTCACAAAAGCTGAATATGCCGGCGGATGAATTTATCCAGGTTTACTGTAGATGGGTTGATTGGGACGGCGGCGCACGGCTGTCGCTAAAAGAAAAAACATCGCTCGATTGTATTTTTTGGAAAGACGGATGTTTAATCTACGAAGCGCGTCCGGTTCAGTGCAGGACATACCCGTTCTGGGCATCCATGCTCGATTCGGAAGAAGTATGGCTATGCACGACGGAAAGGTGCCCGGGGGCCGGCAGCGGTAGTCTTGTGAGCGGGGAATACATCGAATCGTGTATGGAACTGGATCGTTCCGCAGAGATACTGACAAAAAAGGATTTAGGGTATGATCGGCGTATACAAATTACAAAATGAAATAATGCACTACGACTGGGGTTCCGCGGAATATTTACCGGAATTGCTGGGGTTTGAAAACCCGGACAGGAAACCTTATGCCGAAGTATGGATGGGGACGCATCCGCGCGGCCCGTCGTTTGCTGTACTGGATGAAGGCGAAAATCCGCTGTCCTCTTTTTCGGGCAGCCTGCCGTTTCTTCTTAAACTGCTTGCCGCGGAAAAACCGCTTTCTATACAGGCGCACCCCGATAAGGCGCACGCTGAGGCCGGGTACGCAAGGGAAAACGCTTTGCACGTCCCGCTTGACGCGCCTGAACGCGGCTACAAGGACCAAAACCATAAACCGGAAATATTGTGTGCGCTGACGCCCTTCCGCGCGTTGTGCGGCTTTCGAAAAACGGACGATATAAAACGAAGGCTGTCCGTATTTAGCTGCCAGGCCGCAAAAAAACTCCGTGAATCTTTTGATTCAAACGGAGGCCTGCGGGAAAGCGGCGCTTCCCGCGGAAGCGGGGGGCTAAAAAATTTTCTGCGCGTACTGCTGGAACTGACCGATCACGAACGGGATGAAATATCGTCATTCATAAAAAAAAATATGAGTCGGGCAAAAAGCGAGCATGAAGGGTATCGCGCGGAACTGGAATTGGTGGAAAAACTGGACAGCATGTTTCCACGCGACCCCTCCGTTCTGTCCCCCCTATACCTTAACCTTGTATGTTTGAACCGGGGTGAAGCCATTTTTGTACCCCCAGGCGTGATCCACTCCTACATCCACGGGGCCGGGGTTGAGCTTATGGCCGCCTCGGATAACGTTATCCGGTGCGGCCTTACCTCAAAATACATAGACCGCGCCGAACTGTTTGCCGTATTGAAATTCAGCCCGTTCATGCCGGTTATACTTAAACCTGAAACGGGCGGACCGTACAAGTACCGTGTTCCGGTCAGCGATTTTTCGCTTGTACGCATGGACAATGCCGGCGCGGAAGCGGCCTTTCCTGTTTCATCGGACGCGATACTTGTTTGCGTAAACGGAAATGCGGGCGTCTGTTCTAGGGACGGGGGAAAGATAGAACTTGGGCCGGGCGAAAGCGCGTTTATAGCCGGATATGCCTGCGAAAATATTTACCTTTCAGGTTCATTCGAGGTTTACATAGCATCGGGCTCAACGCGCTACGCGCGTTGAGCCAAGCCGCGCAACGCTTTCTTTTTACTGTTGATCGAGCCGCATAATTCTCAAGGCTTATATTTGTATTGACGGTACCGCTGTCTAAAAACTTGTCGCCCTCCCGTCCCTTACCCCGGTCTACGGTGGCATCGTTGTCCGATACTATCATCGTCTTAGCGTTTGTACCGAGTCCGTAAGCGCTTGCATCGAAGGCATGGCTACGTTAACGATTTTTGTTTTAACCGGTGCGGCAATGTTCCGCACCGGTACTGTTGTATCCTGTGACGCGGTTTGTTCACATTATAGCCAAAGCATACCGGAAACAGTTCCCCCCTTACCCCGGCGTTCACCCGGGTAAAAAACCGTCTGAACCGGCCGCCCGCTTTGGTAACCCCGAAGGCCCCCCCCCCCCCCTGTACCACTCCGGGCAAAGGCGGCACCAGCCGTTTACGCGGACGAGTCCTGCCGGGTCGTCGGGGCGGCCTAGCGGAGGAGGGCGGCGGTTTACCAGGAAGCGTATCGGAAGACAAATATACCCTTAACTGATATTTGCCGGAGAGTACCTGAGCTTTATGCCAATTAAAAAAAAGAACAGAAAATTTTACTTCATGGTGGGGGGGGGGGGTCGGCAGACTCCGCACGGCAATATCCTTCTGACAGGTGAAACTGCGTAATGTAGCAGCAACCGGACACATGTATTCCCATCGTATCCTTATTTTAAGCACGCCTGAAATTTTTGCCGGGGGCCTTTTCGGTTACTTTTTGAAAGCCGTTTTTGATCAGGCAACGCGAGTCCTTGATGGTTCCCCGTATACAGGTTTATAGTATGGACAGCATGTTTCAAGGATGATCACTGTGCCGCATGTATACGTTAAAGTCCCGGCGGCCTGCCGGCAGGTGAAACCGGTACGGGATCGCGGAATCTTATGGCAAAGATAGCTATTTACGGTAAGGGCGGGATAGGGAAGTCCACCATAGCCGCCAATGTGTCCGCGGCCTTGGCGAAACGGGGCAAGCGGGTGCTTCAGGTAGGCTGCGATCCCAAACACGATTCGACGCGGCTCCTGCTCGGCGGGGAGCGGCCCGGCACGGTGCTGGACTACCTCAAAGTAACAAGCCCGGACAGGTGCAGGCTGTCCGGCATAGTCCGTCCCGGGGTGTTTGGTATCGACTGCATCGAGGCGGGCGGGCCGGAGCCTGGGGTGGGCTGCGCGGGGCGGGGCATCCTGACCACATTCGAACTGATAGACAGGCTGGGGATAGCGGATCAGCGTTACGACGCCACGGTCTACGACGTGCTGGGTGATGTGGTCTGCGGCGGATTTGCCGTGCCCATAAGACGCGAATACGCGGAAAAGGTATACATCGTTAGCTCCGGTGAATTTATGTCCATCTACGCGGCGAATAACATACTGCGGGGGCTTAAAAATTACGATCAGAACAGGGAAGGCCGCGTCGGCGGGATCATATTCAATTCACGCGACCTGGGGGAGGAGGATGAGCGGGTACGCCGTTTCCTCGAAGCGGTGGGGCTTCCGTTGGCGGCCTCCTTTCCCCGAAGCGATCTTTTTTCCCTCTGCGAAGATGAGGGGAGGTGCCTTGTGGAAGCCTACCCCGATTCGGAACTGGCCGGGCGCTTCTTCGACCTGGCGGAATTGATCGAAAATCAGAGCGAACTCTACCCTGCCAGTCCCTTAAGCGATGAGGAACTGGAGGAACGGATTCTGGGCCGGAAAGGGAGGGCGCTTTCCCTGCTGGCCCTTCCCCCGGCGGCCCCGTCGCCGCCGGGGGAGGCCGCGCCCGCTCCGGGTATTTTTTCCAAGAGTATGGTGGCACGGGAGCCGCTCATGGGCTGTGCGTTTAACGGCGCCATGAGCATAACGACCCAGATATCAGGCTGCGTCAGCATAGCCCACGGGCCCCGTAGTTGCGCCCATATCGCGTACCAGACGATCACGTCCACACCCCGGCGCTTACTGCTGGAACGGGGGATCGTGCTGCCCTACACGAGCGCGCCGCCGCTCGTGTCCTCGGACATGGGCGAAAGGGTGATGATCTTCGGCGGTATAGAGGAGCTACGCGCCGGCATAAAGGCCGTCAAGTCGCGTGGCGAGGGAAGGGCCGGGAAGCGGGTGTTATTCGTACTCAGTACCTGTCCTGCCGGGATCATAGGCGATAACGTAAACCGGGTGCTTGACATGGAGGACGAAGACACTAACATCGTCCCTATCCGTACTGACGGCAACATACAGGGGGATTTCTTGCAGGGGATACTGATAGCCTATTTTGAAACGGCGCGGGCGCTGATAGATCGGAACGTGGAAGCCGTTGATGACACGGTAAACATCGTGGCGGAAAAGGCCGAGACCTACGCGCTCTACGACAGTTTTGCCGCGGTAAAGGAGATTCTCGACCGCTTCGGGATACATGTAAACTGTCATTTTATCCGCGAAACGTCGCTTGAGGACATTCGGAATTTCAAGCGGGGCAAGCTCAACCTGCTGGCCTGGGGGGATTATATGGGCAGATCGATCCGCGAATTCCTTGAAAAGGAGTACGACGCGGAATTCTTTGACGAACCCTTCCCTGTGGGTTTTTCCGCGGCCAGCCGCTGGACCCGCCGCCTGGGGGAAAGGTTCCACCGGACGGAGGAACAGATTCAGGCCGTGCTGTCGGGTTACCGGGAGCGCTACCGGGCCGAAATAGAGCGGATCAGGCCGAAACTCCAGGGCAAGCGGGTCATGATCATAAGCGTTACCCAGAACATAGACTGGGCCCTACAGACCGCACTGGACGCGGGCATGGAGATAGCCTTTGTCGGGATTCTTTCATTCTCCCAGGAAAACCTTTTTACCACGGAACTGGAGGATTCCATCGGGGAACTGGTAACGGACTACCAGGCGGACAGGCGGAACGCCGACATAGCGCGGGTAAAACCGGACTTGCTGCTCTCGACCTTTCCTTCGGCGGAGGACTTGGGGCCGGTGTACCAGGATACCATAAGCTACAGCCCCGAGGCGGGCTTTTGGAGCGGCCTCGTGCAGGCCCGGCGCTGGGCGGAAATTTTCAACATGAATCTGCTTGAGGGGTGGAAGAAGGATGAGTGCTTTTTCAGGAAACATTACGCCTGACAGTTTTTCAGGCGCGATCTTTGCCGTGGAGGGGATACGGGATGCCTGCACGGTGCTGAACGGCCCAACGGGCTGCAAATTTTACCACAGCGCCATTTCCGAGAGTCAGTTCCAGCGGGATATTGGACGGGATCCGCTGATCTTCCGTAGCGAATTCCACTTCGGTATGCCTAGGGTACCGGCCACCTACCTGGACGGCAATGATTATGTTTTTTCCGGGCGGGAAAAGCTGGAACGTCTGCTCCGCATGGCGGCCGGAGAGGGTCACGGGCTTATAGCCGTGATCAACTCCCCGGGCGCGGCCCTTATCGGGGACGATCTGAGCGGTTTTCTGGAACGTACCGTACAGGGGACGCCCTGTTTCGCGCTGGAGACGGCGGGTTTTTCCGGGAATTTCGGTGCGGGCTTCCAGCGTGCGCTTGCCTCGGCTATGGATGTGCTAAAGGGGCCTGTGGCGGCGCGAAGGGCGGGGACGGTAAATCTGCTGGGACTCGGCATCTACAGGCGGTACTACGAGGGCGACCGTCATGCCCTGAAACGACTCCTCGCTCTCTGCGGCGTGGACGTTCTCGCCTTCCCCGGTGCCGGGGATGACGCGGCGTCCTTTGCCCGTCTGGGGCAGGCGGCGCTGAACGTGGCGGTGTACCCCGAATACGGCGCGTACCTGGCGGATAAGTTGCGGGCCGAATACGGCGCGCCGGCGCTTGTCCTGGAAGAAGGCCCGCCGGTGGGTTTCGACGCCTGCGAAGGCTTCCTCCGGCAGGTCTGCGCCGCGCTGGACGCGGACCCCGCCCCGGCGCTGGAACAAATAGAGCGGGCGCGGGCGCGGGCCTACCGTTTCCTTGCTCGTTTTACCGGGATCTCGGGTTTTCCCAAGGGTGCGCTCTTTTCGGTAAAGGCCGAAGCGTCCACCGCCTATGCGCTGACCAAGTGGCTCAGCTCCTACCTCGGCATGATCCCGCAGGCGATCTCCCTCAACGATGAAGGGGAAAGCCCCTTCGTTCCCCGTTTGAAGTCTTACCTCGATTCGATCAACCGGTGCGGCGCGCTGACAAGTTCCGTCATCAGCTCACCCTGCCACCTGCTTTTCGCCGACGCGAACACGATAGCCGCGCTGCGCCTTGAGGGGCAGCGGTTCTGCGGCATAGAGATAGCGATGCCCTCGCTGAGTTACATCGACGTAACGGAAAAATCCTTGCTGGGAGAACAGGGGGCGCTATTCCTCCTTGAGCAGGTACTCAACGGGTTGAGGTACGTGCTTACCTGAGATTTTCGCCGCCCTTCACCCGTAGCGCCGGCGCTTTTGTGGAAACTATTCCCAGGGGAAATCATCACCGCCCGCCAGCCATTCGACAAACTGGGCGGCGGTACGGGGGGAGCGTCCGTTAAACCAGCGTTCCCAGCGCAGCGCGTTTTCCCTGAAAAGCTCAAGCCGGGGAGCGCCGGCATCCTCAGGCAGCACACCGTGCCGCCGTGCTACGAATTCCGCGATACGCAGGTATTCGTCCTGTGACGGGGAACTGAAAATTACGGTAAGGCCGAAACGGTCGGCGAGTGAAATCTGTTCCTGCATCGTGTCAAAGGCCCGCACGTCGGACGAGGATTCGGGCCTGCCGGAGCGCGGTTCCTTTACAAGGTGGCGGCGGTTGCTGGTCGCGTAGATCACCACGTTGGGCGGCCTTGTTTCTATGCCGCCTTCAAGCATGGCTTTCAACATCATAAAATCGCTGTCGCCTGAGTCAAACGACAGATCGTCGATGAAGAGGATGAAACGCGGCCCGCGCCCGGCAAGCATGCCCATCACGGCGGGCAGAGAGGCGAGTTCCGCCTTCCGCAGTTCCACGAGCCTGAGCCCCCGATCCGCGTACTCGTTGCAAACCGCCTTTACGGTGGCGGACTTTCCGCAGCCCCTGTCGCCGTACAGCAGGATGTTGTTTGCCGCCGTCAAATTTGCCCGCGCCTTCCCGCCGCCCGCCGACAGGAACCGGAGTGTATTGGAAATAACGACTTGCCGCTCTTCGGTGTAGCCGGACAGGTCGGACAGCCGTACAGGATCGCCGTTAACGGCAGGGCGCAGCTTTCCGTCCGCGACACAAAACATTTTGTGCCCGGCAAGGTCGCCCGCACCGTTCACGCGCACGAAAGCGGCGAAAGCGGCGGGCGTCCACGGATCGGCTTCCGCCTGGCCGCCGCCTTCCGTCAGGAAGCGGGCTTCCGATTCGATGCGCGACAGGGCCCCCCCGTCCGTCCAGACAAACAGTTCCGCGTAAAGACGGGCCAAACGCATAAAATCGAACACGGCGGCGCGGGACAGGGCGGCAAGATCATTCGCCGCAAGCATCGTCAAAAAACGATCCCCTTCCCAAGCGTCCCGCTCCGCGGCGAGTGTAAAGCTGTTCACGTCGGCAAGCGCAAGGCGGTAAAGGACACGGCAAAACGGCGACCTGCCGGCGTAACGCGCAAAAAGCTCCGTAAAACGCGCCCAAGCCGCCGCCCCCCCTGTCGCGTCGGACCCTTCAAATTCAAGCAACGCAACGAACGCGGCCAGCAGCGGGTTTTTCCTGAGACCGGAGAACACCGCGAGCCCGGCGAGATCCTCACAGGTTGAACGGCAGTACGCCCCGTTGTCCGTCATCAAAGCTCCGTAACTCAGCGGTAACGCCGTTCCTCCGCGCTTTTGCATTTGATGCACATCAGGGCATAAGGGATAGCCTCAAGCCTGTCCTGTGGTATCATTGTACCGCACTTAACGCAACGCCCGTACTTACCCTGTTTTATGCGGGTCAGCGCGGAATCTATCTGTTTCAGCCGTTTCAATTCCTTGGCGCCTATAGCTTCAATCATCTTCCTATCAATATCGTCGGATGCGATATCGGCCAGATCCTTGGGATCCATGCCCTCGACTATATCCTTAAAGTCATTATTGCTGACAATAAGATTGTCGATGATCTCTTTTTTTAAATTTGCAAGGGATTCTTCCATTTTATCCAGGAATTTTTTATCCACAAGTTTACCCTCCATATAGCAAAGTCAAGATAATAACTTGAATCACATTTAATAGTCAAGGCTGTCATATAAGCAGTAACTTTACATTTGCAAAAATTTTCATGTAATTCGGGCGGATTTCCGGCACTTCGTGCCGGAAACCGGGCTTCGCGGGTTCCGCCAGGCAAACCCCTTGGGTTGCCCCTCCATTCCCTCCGCGAAACGTTCGCGCGAACGCTTCGCGCCCCTCCAATCCCCGCGTTTCGTACACGACCGCTTTTTTGGCAATGATAGACCGGTAAATGTAAAATTACTGTCATATAAATCTCCAGTTCGAAGCCGTTTAAGCGAAAGCCGTGATCGGAGCGACCCTTGCCCGAATTGGCGGTCCGGGCGAAGCGTAGAGGGGGGTGAAAATTCCGGAAACGGAAAGACACCAAGGTTGTCATCCGCATAAACGATTAGCAGGCGCACATAAATAAAACGTGCGGCATTTTAAGAAACTTGGCAGACAAGCGACAAGCTTGTCAAACAAACCCGATTGCTTACACAATCAGGAAATAACATGAGCAAAGGCTCATGTTATTTCCGTATGCTTCCTTACAAAACAAATTCCGGATCGCCTCACTTCCGCCTTTCGTATTGCCGGTTTTAACAAGCGCCGGCAGCGATTTTTCCCCTCTTCCGTATCTACGATTACGAATTGAAAATATAAATTTAACCAAAAGCGCGGAATATGGCTACATTGCCCCGATCAGCGCCCTCCGTACGGAATTTTTGGGTGAATCTCTGAAAATTTACCCGCCTTTTTCCGCAACCGGGTAGTTATACTATACCTTATAATCGTAGCCTGATTGTGTTATCATGGTGATAGGAACGGCGATGCTGCTTGTCATTGACATTGGAAACACTAACATTGTCGCGGCGCTTTTTCGCGGGGATGAACTGATAGAGATCGGGCGTATCTTTACGGACGCATACAGGACCGGGGACGAGTACGGAATCATATTCCGCTCCCTGCTGCGCGACATCGGGGTAGGGCCGGAGGAGATCGATTCGGCCGCGATGAGTTCTGTCGTGCCGGCGCTGATAGGGCCTTTCGTCAACATGGTAAAGAAAATGACCGGCAACAAACCGTTGCTCGTGAATCATGCTATCTACGACAGGCTGCCGGTTAAAGCGCCCGCGGCGCGCGTTCACGAGATAGGCACGGATCTCGTCTGCAACGCGGTCGCCGCCTACACGCGGTTCAGGGGCGCCTGCATCATCGTGGATTTCGGGACGGCGCTTACCTTCACCGCCGTGGGCAGGGCGGGGGACATACTCGGCTGCGCGTTTACGCCCGGCCTCGGTACGGCCGTAAAGTCGCTTTCAGCGAATACGGCGCAGCTTTCCATCGTGCCGCTCGAAGCGCCCGTATCGTCGCTTGGGGAAAACACGGTTCACGCGATTCAGGCGGGCATCGTGCTGGGGTACAAGGGGCTTGTCGAATTCCTGCTTTCTGAGATGAAAAGCGACATGGAAAAGGTGGAAGGTACGCCAAAAGACGGTATCTCCGTAATCGCGACCGGCGGCCTCAACAGTGTGCTCCGGCCTATAACGGATGTGTTCGAGCATGTTGACAGGCAGCTTATCCTGCGCGGTCTCAAAATAATCTCAGAATTGGCTTGAGGCGACACGGATAAGGATTTATGCCGTTTGGGTAACATTTTCAATTTGAGGCACGGCCTCTTTCGGTAACATTTTTGATGAGGCAACGTGGCCGCCGCTTCCCAAAGCGGGGACTTTGCATTACGATGAAGTATGCGTTTCTACAGCACAAGGAATCGTAATGAATCTTACGGTTTCGCGGAGGCCGTTATCCGCGGGCTTGCGCCTGACGGAGGACTCTTTGTGCCGGAGGAAATTCCACGCCTCCCTCCCGGCGTAATCAGCTCGCTCGGCAGCATTAGCTTGCGGGATGTCGCGTACGAGACGGTACGGCCTTTCGTAGCCTCCGACATCCCCGGCCCTAAACTGGAGGACATAGTCAACGAAGCGTTTAACTTTGACGCCCCGCTTGTACCTGTAGGCGAGCCTTCCCCGTCCGGCGAGGGCGGCCGTTTTGTGCTGGAGCTTTTTCACGGGCCCACCGCGGCGTTCAAGGATTTCGGCGCCCGTTTTATGGCGCGGGCGTTTGCGTACCTACGGCGCAACGAAAGCCGTCCCCTAAAAATACTGACGGCTACCTCCGGCGACACCGGCGGGGCGGTTGCAAGCGGCTTTTACCGCGTGGAAGGGATCGACATAACGGTACTCTACCCAAAGGGGCGGGTTACGGCGCTTCAGGAACGGCAGATCGCGGGACTCGGCTGTAACATTAAGGCGATAGAGGTGGAAGGCAGCTTTGACGACTGCCAGCGTCTTGTGAAGGCCGCCCTGAGCGACGGTGAACTGAACAAGCGGCTTGTAATGTCGTCCGCCAACTCGATCAACATAGCCCGTCTCGTACCGCAGGCCGTGTACTATGCCTCCGCGGCGGGCGTTTTGAAACGGCGCGGCGGCGCGGCGCCTGCCGTATTTTGCGTACCCTCCGGCAATTTGGGCAACCTGACGGCCGGGATGTACGCGGCAAAGATGGGTGCGCCGGTAGACCTGTTCATCGCGGCGGCAAACAGCAACAGGACCTTTACCGAATACCTTTCGGGCGGGGCCTACAGGCCGCGCGAATCTATCGCGACAATTTCCAACGCGATGGATGTGGGTGCGCCGAGCAATTTTGAGCGGCTCAGCTCACAATGGACGGCGGACGAGCTCAGGCGGCTGATCGTCGGGGTTTCGGTAAGTGATGACGATACGAGGGCCGCGATAGCGGCGGTTCACAGGGACTACGGCTATGTTTTGGATCCGCACGGCGCGGTCGGCTGGCAGGCCGTAAGCAGACTACGCGGCGGGGGCCTTCCGGGGGACGCCTTGTATACGGTGCTGGCGACGGCGCATCCGGCAAAGTTTGCCCATGTGGTGGAGCCCTTGGTAGGGCCGGTAAAACCGCCGCCCTGCCTGGAAGAAGCTATGGCTAAAACCGTACACTCGATAAGCATAGCGCCGGAATTCAACGAGCTAAAGGCCGTGTTATGAGGTGCCCCGCCCTGAAGCGGCAAACAAGTTTGCGGCCAGGCAGCAGACTTGGCCGTTCAGGGGACCGCCTGCGGCGGGGACCGTTCCGTAAAGAAATTTATAAACGGGGTTTCGGTGAAGATTTTGGTTGACGCCGATTCCTGCCCCGCCAAAACGCGGCTGCTTATACTCAGGGCGGCTGAAAAACGGCGGATACAGGCGGTATTTGCGGCAAACCGGCCGATACCGGGCATCGAAGGCGACTTTGCCGCCATGGAGGTATGTCCCGAACAGATCGACGCCGCCGACGACTACATCGTAAAACTTGCCGAAACCGGTGACCTTGTGGTAACACGCGACGTACCGCTCGCCGCCCGCCTGATCCACAAGGGGATCGCCGTGTTGGACGACCGCGGACGGGTATTTACACGGGACAACATCGGCAACTTCCTCTCTATACGTGATTTTCACATAGAGCTCGCAATGAACGGGGCCGGCCCGGCAAGAATCGCCAATTACGGCAAAAAGGACCTGAATATGTTTGCCAACAGCTTTGATAAACTCCTTACAAAGCTGTGCCGTATGGCCTGACGGGGCGCTCGCCCCGCCCCCGCCGCCTCCGCCTCATACGGGGTCTGACCCCACTCTCCGAACCCGCCTCGCCCCCGCCTCCGCCTCATACAGGGTCTGACCCCACTCTCCGAGCCCGCCTCGCCCCGCCGCCTCCGCCTTATAGCGGGGTCTGACCCCAGTCTCCGAACCCGCCTCGCCCCCGCCCCCGCCTCATACGGGGTCTGACCCAATCTCCGAGCCCGCCTCGCCCCGCCGCCTCCGCCTCATAATGGGGTCTGACCCACTCGGACTCCACCCCCGCCTCATACGGGGTCTGACCCCAGTCTCCGAACCCGCCTCGCCCCCGCCGCCTCCACCTCATAACGGGGTCTGACCCCAGTCCCCGAGCCCGCCTCGCCCCGCCGCCTCCGCCTCATAATGGGGTCTGACCCCCTCGGACTCCGTCCCCTCCGCCTCCGCCTTATAGCGGGGTCTGACCCCAGTCTCCAAACCCGCCTCGCCCCCGACCCCGCCTCATACGGGGTCTGACCCTCTCGGACTCCGCCCCCCGCCTCCACCTCATAACGGGGTCTGACCCCAGTCTCCGAACCCGCCTCGCCCCCGCCTCCGCCTCATACAGGGTCTGACCCTCTCGGACTCCGCCCCGCCCACGCCTCCGCCGCCCCCGCCTCATACGGGGGCTGACCCCGGTCTCCGAGCCCGCCTCGCCCCCGGCCCCACCTCATACCGGGGCTGACCCCGGTCTCCGAGCCCGCCCCGCCCACGCCTCCGCCGCCCCCGCCTCACACGGGGTCTGACCCCACTCTCCGCCGCCTCCGCCTCATACGGGGTCTGACCCCACTCTCCGCCGCCTCCGCCTCATAATGGGGTCTGACCCTCTCGGACTCCGCCCCCCGCCTCCGCCTCATACGGGGTCTGACCCCCCCGGACTCCGTCCCCTCCGCCCCCGCCTCATACGGGGTCTGACCCTGGTATCCGAGCCCGCCCCGCCGCCTCCGGTACGCTACCGCGTAGCGGACTTTAAACCCGCTGGCGGGCCCGTCCTCCGCCGCCCATCCGGGTACCGAAATGC